>JBDKTA010000068.1 GCA_039680605.1 Planctomycetaceae bacterium
GATCGGATCCAAAACAAGTGAAAAGACCCTTTGGGGTAGCAGAATGCCGCCATTGCACCGCCATTCCTGCACAAATCGACCGAAAATAATCTGCATAAATCTATAACTGCGGAAGTTGGGTTAGCGGGGCTTGGAGATGATGATGGAGTTGTTCTGTCCGCCGAAGCCCATCGAGTTGCTCATGATGTACTTGACGTCGGCTTTGCGCGGGGCGTTGGGGATGTAGTCCAGATCGCAGTCGGGGTCGGGGCTGTGCAGGTTGGCGGTGGGGGGCAATATCTGGTCGCGCAGCGCCAGCACGCACGTCAGCAGTTCGGTCGCCCCTGCGGCGGCGATCAGGTGCCCGAGCATGCTCTTGACCGACGAGACAGGCACCTTGGGAGCGTACTGGCCGAAGGCTCGCTTGATGGCCTTGGTCTCGACCTCGTCGTTCTGCTTGGTTCCGGTGCCGTGGGCGGAGATATAGCCGATATCCTCGGGTTTGAGTCCGGCGTCGGCCAGCGCGGCGGTCATGGCCGTGGCGGCGCCGTCGCCCTCGGGGTCCTGGTCGGTGATGCGGAAGGCGTCGGCGGAGGAGCCGTAACCGATGATCTCGGCCAGCATGGGCGCGCCGCGTCGTTTGGCGGATTCGTACTCTTCAAGGATGATGATGGTGGCGCCTTCGCCGATGACGAAGCCGTCGCGGGTGGAGTCGAAGGGGCGGCTGGCGGTATCGATCGCGTCGTTGCGCCGGGAGAGGGCGGTGAGGCGCACGAAGCCGGTGATGCCCAACGGATGAATCATGCTGTGGGCGCCGCCGCTGATGATGGTATCGACCATTCCGGTGCGGATCTGGCAGGCGGCCTCGCCGATAGCCTGGGTGCTTGCGGCGCAGGCGGTCAAAACGTTGAACGCCGGCCCGCGCGCGTCGAACTCGGCAGCGAGATGCGCGACGACCATGTTGGCTTCCTGCTCGACCTCGCGGTAGAGCTCCATGCGCTCAAAGGCCAGCTTCGCCCAGCTCTTGTGGTCCAGCGCGTTGTCGCGCCAGGAATCGGTGATGCAGGAGACGAACTTCTCGAAGTCCAGGCTGCCCTCGCCGCTGCCGAGGTAGACGCCCAGGCGGTCGTGGTCGAGGGAGGCGTCGCCTTCGAGGGCGGCGGCTTTCCACGCCTGGCAGGCGGCGCCGAGGGCGAATCGGGCATGTCGGCCGGCGTGGACGTGCCTGGCGGGGTCGGGCACCTGCGTGCTGAAGTCGTACCCGCGCACCTGCGCGGCAAACTTGCTGGGGAAGGTGCTGGCGTCGAAGATTTCGATGGGATAGAAGCCTTTTTGAACCGTCAGCAGCTTGTGCCAGGTTTCTTCGACCGTGTGGGCCAGCGGGTTGACCGTGCCCATTCCCGTAATGACGACGCGTCGTTTCATCATGGCTGGTACCGCTTGAACACGCACACCGCCGACTGACCGCCGACGGTGAAGGTGCTTGTGACTGCGTAATCGAACTTGCCCTGGCGCGGCGCGGGCGAGAAATCCAGCACACTTTCGCACGCCGGGCGCTCGAAGTTCGGCGTCGGCGGAATGACCTGCTCGGCCAATGCCTTGCACGCCAGGATCATGTCCATCCCGCTGGCGCCGGCGAAGAGGCAGCCGACGGCGCCGGTGAGGGTGGTGGCGGGAAGCTTTCCGACGCCGGCGAATACTTCCGTCCACGCGGCGGCCTCGACCAGGTCCTCGCCGGGCACGGCGGTTCCATGGGCGATGGCCAGCCCCACGTCCTGCGGACCGATGCCGGCAGTGCGAAGGGCGTTGCGCAGGGCGGCGGCCAGATTGCCGCAGGTGGGGCGTTCGAGGTTGATGCCCTGAGGGTCGCAGGCGGCGGCAAAACCGACCAATTCGGCATGGATCCGCGCGCCGCGTGCAGTCGCTCGGGCCATATCTTCCAGAATCAGCAGCCCGCCGCCCTCGCCGATGGCAAAGCCGGCATGGGCGGCGTCGAAGGGTCGGCAGGCGGTGGCGGGGGCGTCGTTGCGAGTCGTGCAGGTGCGGTGCATCAGCGTCTGGCGGAGCAGGCCCATCGGGTTGAGCTTGCTCTCGGTCGAACCGGCGATAACCACGTCGGCGGCGCCGCGCAGGATCCACTGGGCCGCCTCGCCGACAGACATGTGCCCGCTGGCGTCGCCGCAGGTGATGTTGTTGCTGGGCCCTTCTGCCTTGTGGATGATCGTCGTGTGGCAGGAGAGCATGTTGGGCAGGTACTTGAGCAGCCACAGCGGCGTGAGATTATTCATGCCGACCGTGCCCCAGGTCTTGTAGTCGAACCGCCCGTCGACGAGGCTGGTGACCAGGGCGGTGCCCAACTCAGGCAGTTCCGCGCACATGAGCCCGGCGCCGATGTTGCAGCCGAGCCGCTTGGGCTCGACGTTAGGCGTCTGCCCTTCCATTCCGGGCGTGACCAGGCCGGCGTCGCGGACGGCCAGGTCGGCGCAGGCGACGGCGATCTCGATGTCGCGGGCCATCACCTTGATGGATTTGCGATAGTCTTTGGGAACGAACTTCTTGGCCGAGAAATCTCGGAGCTGGCCGCCGATGTGGGTGGGGAAGCCGGTGGCGTCGAACCCTTCGATAGCGGCAACGCAGAGCTTGCCCGCCAGCGTGGCCTGCCAGAACTCGTCCAGGCCCACGCCGGAGGGAGCAACGACTCCCGCTCCGGTGACGGCGAGGCGGCGATCAGGCATTTGCCGCTCCCAGGAACGGCTGAATCAACCGTTGGAACTGTCCGGTAAACACGAAATTCTCCTCGGGGAACTTCAACCCGGCCATGTTCTGGTCCACGTGTGAATACATCAGGTCGACGACGCCGATCTGCTTTCCGTTGCGCCAGACGATGCCGTTGGTCAGCGCCGCCGCCGGGGCCAGCGTGTCGATCTTGACCTCGTAGAGCAACTGGTCGCCGGGCACGACGATGTCGGTGAACTCGGCCTTGGAGATCTTGCCCAGGACGACCTTTTCCTTGAAATGCATGGCATGCCCGACGAGCAGCCCGCCGGTCTGGGCGGTGCCCTCGATCATCAGCGACACGGGCATGATCGGGAATGCCGACCAGTGATCGTGCAGGTGGTCTTCGGCCAGCGAGACGTTCTTGAGGCCGACGGCCCGCTTGCCGGGCTCGAACTCCACGAGACGGTCAATCCAGTACCAACGCATGCGATGCTCCCAATCGTCCGGGTTCGGCGGGTTGCGGATCAGGCGACCTTGGTGCGAACGTAATTGCAGATCGTTTTTACGCGGAACAAATTCGTCATCTTGTTGATGTCGGGGTCCTGCTGGAAGTCGGTGAAGTCGGCATGGGGCATGCGTTCTTTCAACTGCGTCAGGCCCGACTCTGTCAGCTTTCCGTCCTGGACGTACTCGGGGTTGTTCAGGATGTTGTCCGGGAACAACTCCCCGCGCGGGATCTTGATGTCGAAGGCCTTCTCCAGGCGGAAGACGATGTCGAGAAAGTCGATCGACTCGGCGCCAAGGTCTCCGGTGAGGGTCGCTTCGGGGGTGACTTCTTCTTCGTCAACGCCCAGGGCGTCCACCAGCGTCTCTTTTACCTTTTCGAAAACTTCTGCTTCAGTCATCAGGCGTTCTCCTTGATGCCTTTCGTCGGGTTAGAATACAGCCGCCAAAGGTTCCACCTTCCGGCGGCTCGGGTCTTATCTATAGAGATTTTCGCCGCAAAAGTCAATGCTGCCGGTATCGAGGCCCGTCAGCACGCCGCAGCCGCCGCCAAGGCGGCAGGGCCTCCGCATAGATCAAACTCTCGCTTGAGGCCGGCGATGATTTCCTGGTCGGAGGCGGCGGGGTGTCCGCGGTCGGCCAGGTTGAAGCATTCCAGTTCAAGGCGGACAACCGATACCGTCGGTTTGTCGCCGACAAACCCATTGCCCTTGAGCTTGGCGATGTTGCCGTCGAGGGAAACAAGCTCCACCTCGCACCGCAGCACCTGTCCGGGGGCGACAAAGTTCGCGTATCGCACGTTGCGGGCCACGGAAAGAACGACGATGCTCTTGGAGAATTTCTGCTCCAGCCTCACCAGCCACGCCGCCGCCTGCGTCAGCGATTCGAGCATCAGCACGCCCGGCATGACCGGAAAGATCGGGAAATGGTCGGCCAGGTACTCCTCGGCCAGCGAGAGAACCTTGGTCGTGACGATCTTCTTGCCCGGCACGATCGACTCAATTTTGTCCACAAGCTGAAACTTCATGGCGTAGCCTCATCCCCCACCTGGCCAAAGATTGCGGGGTTTTAGTCGTTCAAGAGACCCAATGCAAGCCTTTTTTACGTGGGTGCCATGGCGGCCGTCTTTCAGCCGCCATGCCCCGGACACTTCTGGGCAAGCATGGCGGCTGAGAAACGGCCGCCATGGCACCCGGGACTTTGTTGGTTTCGGATTCAAGATATGTCGCTATTTGCGATGCCGCTGTCCCGGGTTGGCGTCGTCTTCATCGTATGAGCCGCCCTCGGCCATCTTTCCCTGCACTTCGACGCGCTCGACGCTGAGGGCTTTGCCCGTCATCGGGTCGATCGACGCCAGCACGCCGCACATGCGCGGGTCGCCTGCCGTCACGTCGTAGGGCGCCGGCATGTTCGTCCGCAGCGACGAGAGCACGCGGTCTTTGCGCCGCCCCAGCACGCCCTCGTACGGGCCGGTCATGCCGACGTCCGATATGAACGCCGTGCCGCCGGGCAGCACGCGGGCGTCTGCCGTGGGGATGTGCGTGTGCGTACCGAAGACGAGGCTGGCTCGCCCGTCCAGGTGCCAGCCCATGGCGATCTTCTCGCTCGATGCCTCGGCGTGAAAGTCCACAATGCGGATCCTGACCTCTGAGCCCATCTCGTCCATGCAGCGGTCCACCGCCGCCCAGGGCGAATCGTTGGCGCCCATGTACATCTGCCCCAGCACGCAGGCGACGCCCGCGCGGTATTGGCCGGATTTAATCGGCACGACTGTCCACCGCTTGCCGGCCGCCTGCACTGACAGGTTTGCCGGGCGTACGATGCGGTCGGACTTCTCCAGCAGGGGGATGATTTCCTTGCGGCGGTAGACGTGGTCGCCCATGGTTACCGCGTCGACGCCGTAACGCTGGAGTTTCTCGAAGATCTGCGGCGTAAGCCCGCTGCCGCCGGCGGCGTTCTCGGCGTTGCAGACCACCAGGTCAACCGACCGCTCCTTGATAAACGTCCCAAGCTGATCGGCCAGGACCATCCGCCCCGCCCGGCCGACAACGTCGCCGATACACAACACGTTCACAGGCATCTAACGTTCGCTTTCCAGGGCCACGCGGGCCAAGAGGTAGAAGACATTCTACATTGGCATTTCCAATTTCCAATTTTCAATTTCCAATTTGAAGAGAAGCGCCTCCCGCTTGAGCGGCTTTCTGTTGTTAAATTGGAAATTGTCAATTGGAAATTGGAAATCTGTTCACCACTCGCGCGAGTCCGGCACGTCGAGCCAGGCGCCGCCTTGCTCGATCGAGAGCTGGCTGAACAGGCCCGGCAGCGTCATGTCCATCGACTCGTGGATGCCGATGGGCGTGGGGCGTTTGCCCGTGACGGCGTCGACGAAGTCCAGAATCTCAAAATAGTCGCCGCCGCCGTGGCCGGCCTTGTTGGCGGCCTCCATTCCGACCTTCCAGAACTCCGGCAGGAACTCGTCCTGCAGCTTGGCCAGGTCCATCCACTCGCCTTCCTTGCAACGCGAGCGCAGCCAGATGCGGTTGATCTCGCCGTAGCCGTGCGAGCGGGCCGATTCGTAGCAGCCGTCGGTGCCCTGGAGCTGGTAGTTCGTCATCGAGTGCGGGCGGTCGCTGAGCATGTCCACGCGGATCTTGACCAGCCCGCCGCTGCGCATCTTGCAGAGCATGACGGACGATTCCTCGTTCTCGTACAAATCGCCGCGCGGGTCGCGGTAGTGATGCCCCGAACCGGCGCAGCAGACCCGCACGACGCGGTCGCCGGGCATCCACTGCAGGATCGGGCCCAGGCTGTGCGTTCCGTACGTAACGCCGTTGACGCCCGTCTGCCACTTGCGGCGCCACTTGGTGATCTCGTTGAGCCCCTTGAGCTCGTGGATGTACTCGCCCTCGCCGTAGTACGGCGTGCCGAACAGCCCCCGCGCCACCAGTTCACGCACGATAACGTTGGGCTGCATATACGTGTAGTTCTCGGCCATCATGTAGATGACCCCTTTTTCTTTTACGGCCTGGACGAGCTGGCGGCATTCGTCGATGTTCACGCCGGCGGGCACTTCCGAGATCGCGTGCAGCCCCTTCCTGACGGCCGCCAGCGCCTGGGGGATGTGAAACTGCATCGGCGTGCCGATGATGACGGCGTCGAGTTCGCTCTTGTCGAGCATGGTGTCGTAGTCGGTGTATTTCTCGGCCGCCCCGAACCACTTGGCGCTTTCGTCCAGGGCCTGGGCATTGGTGTCGCAGATGGCATGAATGCGCACGATGCCGGTGGCGTCGCAAGCGGCCTTAAAGCTGGCCCCGCGCCCGCAAGACCCCACGACGGCGACGTTCAACTTCTCAAGTGTGCTCATTCATTTTCTCCAAAAACGGGGAGTTACGTCCACGAATGTCACGAATGACACGAATGGGGAAAGAATAACAACAATCCTTTGTTAGCGCACTACTCTTTCGGTCTTCAGTCGTTCTTCACCGAAGTTCAGGATGATCGCCAGCTTCAGTCCCGTGGCTTTGAGGTACGACAAGGCCTGGGCTGTGCGGGCAGGATGCAGTGCATCCAAGGCCTTTAGCTCCAGCACGACCTTCTCGTCCACCACAATATCCATCCTGAACTCGCCGCATAAGACGCCATCATAATGAACCTCTGCCGATTTCTCACAGACAAACGGAATCCCTTTCTTGGCCAGTTCAACGCAAAGAGCCTTCTGGTACACCCCTTCGGGAAATCCCGGTCCCAGCTTTGAATAAACCCGCTGCGCACAGCCCACAATCTTGAAGCTCAAGGTCCCGTGAATGACCGAAGGAGCCACATAACTATTGTCCCGCAGATCGTCGCTCAGATTGTCTGCCATCTTCACAGCTCCTTGTCTTCTTGTTTCTTTGTCTTTTCCCATTCGTGACATTCGTGACATTCGTGGACGTAACTCCCGTTCTTCACTCGTGGGACCACCGCTCGGCCTTCTTGAGCAGTTCGCGGGCGTCGGCTTCGGTGCGGCACCCGGTATGAATGAAGAGGCCGCGGGCGGAGAGTTCCTTCAGGGCCGGCTGCACTTCGTCGGGGCCGATGAAGATGTCGAGGTTCTTGCCTGCGGCCTGCACTTTCTTGAGCACGTCCATGTAATGCAGCGGGCTGGGCTTGCCGGCGCCGGGCAGGATCTGCAGGGCCTGCAGGCGCGGCAGTTCCAGCAGCGCGTCGACGTGGTTGAAGTTGCCCACGCCGTCGACGTGGTAGATCGCGTAGTCGAGGGTCTCAAGCTGCTTGATGATCCCCGGCAGGAACAGCTTACGGTAGTGCTCGGGCGAGATCATGTACGCAAAATCGTTCTGCGGCGAGTAGAACTTGCCCGGCGCCCACAGCGGGTACCAGGTGGTAGTCCCCTCGGCCGCCTTGTGCGTCATCTCGTACAGGCGGTTGTAGACCGTGATCCACAGGTCCATCAGGTACATCTCTGCCGCCAGCACTTCATCGGGGCGGTCGAACAGATCGTACAGCAGCGGCTCTGAGCCCCGCAGCCAGGCGAGCGTGTCGCCGCTGCCGCCCAAGGCCGTCACCAATGAGGGGATGCACTTGCCCGCCGATTCTTCCACCGCGCGGGCCTGGAGGCGCAGCACGTGCGCGTACCGCGGGTTGTTTTCGTCGAGCTTCAGGTGCGTGCAGTCAAGGGTGTCGCCGGTCAGAACCGGCTGCACCCAGCCGGTGTTCCAGTCCAGGTCCACCCGGCAGCCCAGCAGGGCGGGCAGGCTCTCGTGCCCGGGATGCCCGGCCGACCAGACCGGAAACGCCTCGCCGCCGAAGAACGTGCTGCCCATCCAGCTTTCCGCGCAGGCGCTGATATAGTCCAGGTCGGTCCAGCGCTGCTCGGGCGTGTCGGGCCGCGGCGGGGCCGGCGGGCAGGGCAGGGGCTTCTCGCGAGCGCCCGTTACCCACATCCCGCAGCGACCGGTGTTTTCGTGCGCCCACCATGCGCGATAGAAATCCTTCGTTCGCTCCCAATCATCCTTATACAGAAGGTTCATATCATCCTCATAAGCCCGGCATATTTGCGGTGCGAAAAGCCGTCATGGCACCGGGGACCATGGACCCTATATAATCTCTGCCCGGGTTGAAGTGATAGACCTTAACCGACAGGATCATCCACCATGAAGTCATGCATAGCAGCGATGGCAATGCTCGGGGCATTCTCATTATCCCTCGCGGCGGCCGACGAGCCCTCGCAGATCAAGACCCAGGCGATCAAGGCAACCTGGCAGTTCAGCATCGATGAGGGCAACACGTTCATCGACGCCCTGCCGCCGACCGCCAAGACGCTCATGGCAAAAGCGACCTTCACCATCGACGATCCCCAGACCGTGGCGGGGCTGTGGCTGGCGCACGTGGATGAGAAGCTGCCCAACCCGCTGTCGCCGGCGTATATCGCCAGCGCCTTCGCGATGGCCGGTCATCGAGAGGCTCGCGACCGAAACTGCGGCGCCAGCCCGCTGTGGACCTACACCAAGGTGCAGATCAACGGAAAGGACATCACCGGCCCGCAGGAGGCCATGGTCTACACGGCTCTGCCCATCGAGCCGGCGGGCCTGCTGGTCAAGGGCTCCAACACGCTGACCGTCTCGGGAACGCTCTGGTCGCTGGCGACCGGGAAAAACCCCTGCCCGACCAAGCCGCTGCAACTGCTCGCCGCCGCGCCCCAGCCGGCAGCCGTCCTGGGCGGACCGCTGCTGGGAATGCTCGGGCCAGACGGCGTAACCGTCAACTGCGCCACGGCGTTGCCCGCGGCCGTCACTGTTACGGCAATGCCCACCGAGCCCGCCGGAGCGGAAGTTTCCGCCGCCTCGCCGGTGGGACTGTATCACCAGGTCAAGCTCCCGCTGCCTGCCGGTACACGAAAGTTCAGCTATAGCGTCACCAGCCGCGTCGGCGCGCATGAAGCCAAGGCCGGACCTTTTGCCGCCCGGCTGCCCGCGCCCGACGGCAAAGGCTTCAAGCTCGTGGCCATGGGCAACACGCGCTGCCACGTGTACACCGTCGAGAGCGGGCCGAAGCTTGCCGCGGGCATGCTGGCGGTCAACCCCGACATCTTTGTGCATGTCGGGCAGGTCGTCGAACTGGCGACGTGGGACTATCACTGGGAGCCGTTCTTCTTCAATCAGTACCGCCCGCTGATCTCGGCCGTCCCGACGTACCTGAGCCCCGACGGCGGCGACCACATCGGCCGCGTGTTCCGGGCCTTCGGCACCGCCGGCGACGACAAGCCGATGAACTGGACAGCCGCCTTCGGCGACGTGCGACTGATCGGCTGCGACGGGGCGTACGAATGGAAGGCCGGAAACGACAACGCCAAGTGGCTCGAGTCGGTGCTGCAGGGCGCCAAGGAAAAGTACATCATCGCCTTCGATCATTTTCCCGGCTACACCGACGGTTACCAGAGCAGCCCGCACGGCGGGGCCGGCGAGCGCACGTTTCCGCCGATCAAGCAGTGCCGTGAGCTGATCCTGCCGATGCTGGGCAAGTACAAAGCCACCGCCCTGGTCTCGGCGTACGACTACAACTACGAACGCATCGAGCCCACGCCCGACAAGGGCGTCACGTGCATCATCGTCGGCGCCGGCGGGGCCAAGACCTACTGCCAGGGTTCGCCCAACGAGTTCACCAAGACCGCCAAGTGGATCCGAGTCACGTCGTTCGTGCAGTTCGAACTCAAGGACGGCTCAATGGAGATGACCGCTATCGGCATCGACGGAAAACCGATCGACTCGAAGACCTTCAAACCAAGACAGTGACCGCTAAATCACTCGCTGGTGCTTGTCGGCGGGACGGCGTCGGATCCGCGTCCAGTACTCTTCGCGCACGTCGTCGTCAATATGCACGGGCCCGCCGCCGGCCCAGTGGCGATCCTGCCCGTTCTTTTTGCAGCCGGAAATCCAATACTCGTCGCCGGTCTCAACATCGCGATAGTTCGCATAGTTTCCCTGGCCCTTGAGGCTCTGGAACCGCTTGCCGCGGTAGTAGAGCATCCTGCCGGTCCTGGAAAATCGCACACGTCCTATCCACGCAGCCCCGCAGTCATTCTGCCCGGACTTCACCTCCACGTACATGATCCGAGACCGCATCTTATTCCAAGCCGGTTCACGAGCAACTGGTTGTACTGACCAGAAACGCAGCGTGGCGTTGCCGCCCAGTTCAATCACCCATCGTTGCGTATCGCTGCATATCCAGACCTCTTCTCCCGCTCGCCAAAGCTCCCCGTAGAGCCTCGGCATCTCGTGCGCAGGCAACCGCAGGCCCGTATTGCCTGCCGCCCAGAGTATGATGAGACTTTCGCAGTCCCCCAACGGCAGGCCCTTGAGCCATTCCACCACATCCTCATAGGAGAGAATCGAAGAATCAATCGCCCCAGCCTCCTCCATGGCAGACAAAGCCCCCCTCACGTGTTCAATAAGCTCCCTGGCCTGCGCTGAAGGCAATAGGAGTTCGCTATTCTTGCGCCGCAGTTCAGGAATGCGATCTATTCGGGCACGTATCTCCCTTGCCGGATTCATGAGGTTCACCGTGACTAGGCGACAAAGCCCTCGACCACAGAACCATTCGTCGTCGCGAGGGCCGCTTTACTGTTGTGCGAAGACGCGCTTGAGCAGAGCCGTGGTACGGGCCGCCGGGTCTTCGCGGATGCTTTGCTCTTCCTGGGCGACCACTTTGAACAAGCCCTCCAGGGCCCGGCTGGTCACGTAATCTTCGATGCCCGGCAGTTGCGGTTTGGCTGACAGCGGGATGGCGTTATACCGTCCGACCAGGTCGTTCCAGCCCTTGACGACGCCCAGGCGCCCCATCTGGTCGGACACGATCGGCATGTACAGGCTCTTGAGGCGGGCCGAGGTCCTCTGCCTGAAATAATCGGTGGCCGCCGTCTTACTGCCGCCGGTGAGGATCAGACGGGCGTCGTCAAAGCTCATCTCTTTGATGGCGTCGATGAAGACCGGACCGGCCTGCGTTGCGGCGTGTTCGGCGGCAGCGTTCATCTGCCGCTCAAAGGCATCTACCTGACCGCCCAGCCCGACTTTGCGCAACGTAGCGGCTGCTTTGTCAAACTGCGAGGGCACGGTGATCTTGAGCAGCGCGCTGCTGAAATAGCCCCCCGGGGTGGAGGTCTTGGCCACGGCGTTTTCCGTGCCGACCTTCAACGCTTCGCCCAAGCCGCGGGCAATCGTGTTATCGTCCAGGGGCATGCCCATGGCGCCGAGCATCGAATCGAAATCGGAGTTGCAGCCGCCCGTCAAGAGGGCAGCCACGGCGGCCACAATGATCGGAACAGTCGTTCTCACTGCACGCGCTCCTTATTCCGGAGTTATTTCTTTGGCGAGCCAAACAGGTCGCCCAGGCTCTTGTTGATATCCTGCGTCGCCTTTTCGGCGCCGCTCTTGATCTGGGCTGCCGCATCACCGGAAGCCTGCTGGAGCATCTTGCCGGCCTGCTCGCCCATGGCGTTGGCGGCGGCAGTGGCGTCGTGGTTGAGTATCCTGGTCAGGTCGCCGGGGATGGCGCCTTTCCCTTTTTCCGCCACGGCAGCGATGACGGCAGGAAAGATCCTGCTGATCAGCGTGCCGATGGTCGCTCCATCCGGACCGTCGCTGGAAAGATTCTTGAGTTCGATGGCCGGGACTTTGACCGTCAGCGGCGCACCGGCGCCCAGGTAAAAGTTCGCCACGACGTTTCGAATCACCAGCATGTCGACCTTGATCTTCTTACCCGGGCTCTTGTCGTCGGGCTGCTGCTTGTTGGCGCCACCGCCGAGCTGTTTGACGTGGTCGAGGATTACCGAGATATTGTTCTTGCCGCCCGCCATTTCGATGTTGACGTCCAGCCCGTCGAGCACCAGCGACGAAATCTGGACCGGGCTGCCGATCACGCTGGAAGGCTGCACTTCCATGCTGAACAAGCCGGTGTTGATCAGGTGCGGGCTCTTGAAGCCCTGGGGGTTGGCGATTTTGAGCTGGTCGATCCTTGTGCTGCCGTTGAGCAGGCTGATGTTGACGTCCTTGACGGCCGTATCGACGCCCAGGGCATATTTTCCGCCCTGCTCGATGCCGCTCTTGGCCAGCGTGTCGATCATGGCCCACAAGCCGCCGACACTCAGAACAATCAAAGCCACGATTGCCAGAATGGTTCGCTTGACGGTCTTCTTCATGATTTGCGCCTTTCAATTGGGTCGAGAGAACATGTGCGATGATAGTCCGGCAGCGCTGCGAGTCAAGATATAACCAATGAGATTGTTCTCTTGCCTCGCGTGCGGATCGGATAACGGGAACATATTACGAAGCGGCGGGGGGACGGGAGGGTTGTACTGATGAGAACACCATGCCGGATACTTCGTCACCAACATATAAGGCAGCGGCTGCACGGCTGATCCTCATCGGCTTATTGATGCTGCCGGTTGCGGCTGCGAGGGCGGATTGGCCCACCTACATGCAGAACCCCGCGCGCAGCGGGGCGTGCGATGAGACACTGGCCATGCCGCTGCAGTTGCAGTGGGTACACCAGTCGCGGCCTCCGGAGCCAAGTTGGCCCGGGCCTGCCCATCACGACTACTATCACAACCGCCGTAATCTCAAGCCGATGGTCACATTCGACGTGGTGGACCAGATCGTCGCGTCGCGCGGGCGGGTGCTGTTTGGCTCGTCGGCCGAGGGCAAGGTGTACTGCCTTGATGCCGCCGACGGCAAAATCGTGTGGACGTTTGCCACCGAAGGCCCGGTGCGCCTGGCGCCGACGGTTGAGGGCGACAGCGTGATCTTCGGCAGCGATGACGGATGCGTGTACAGCGTTGCCTTTGCCGACGGGCGGCTGAAGTGGAAGACGCGCCTGACGGATCGCGACCGGCGCATCGGCGGCACCGGTCGCATCACCAGCGCCTGGCCGGTGCGGGCGGGCGGCCTGGTGCAGGGCGGCAAGGCGTACTTCTGCGCGGGCATCTTTCCGATGTACGGCGCGTATTACTGCTGCCTGGACGTTCAGACGGGCAAGCTGCTGGCGAGCAAAAAGATCGACGA
Source organism: Planctomycetaceae bacterium (assembly GCA_039680605.1). Taxonomy (NCBI): domain Bacteria; kingdom Pseudomonadati; phylum Planctomycetota; class Planctomycetia; order Planctomycetales; family Planctomycetaceae; species Planctomycetaceae bacterium. The sequence continues at coordinate 13,254 of JBDKTA010000068.1, forward strand.
TTCGGCGCAGGGGTACCTGCATAACGGCGGCGGGGCGGCTCAGGCACAGACCGGCGCCGTGCCGAAGATGGCCGTGCTGGGGCCACTGGGCGCAGCGCCCAAAGCAGGCGGGCTGATTTTCAATTCTATCATCGCCCGCAAATACCGCTGCGGGTTGATCGCCTGCAAGAACATCCATGTCGCCGGCGGGGATGGCGAAGTGGCGGCGTTCGTTCCACCCGACTACAACAAGGGCGAACCCCGGATCGTCTGGGAGGCAAAGGTCGAGGGAAGAGCGTACGGTCTGGCGATCGACAGCGGGCGGTTGCTGGTCAGCACGGATGCGGGAAAGGTCTACTGCTTTGGCGCGGGCAAGGCGCAGGCGGGGCTGCGTACGAACGCCAAACCGCAAGCGGTTGAGGCCAGATTCGCTGAACTGGGCGCGAAGATACTGAAGATCGCGGATATCGACCGGGGGTATGCGCTGGTGACGGATGCGCGGGACGGGAAGCTCGCCTGCGCGATTGCGGGGGGTTCGCAGTTCCAGGTCGTGTGCTGGACTACCACCGACGAGGCGTCCGCCGCGGTGCAGAAGACCGTTGATGAGGCGGGACTGTCGCATCGTGTCAGCGTGCATCGCGCGCCGGCGGAGGGCAAGACGCTGCCATACAGCGACTACCTGTTCAACGTGATCGTTCACGAGGGATTGCTGCAGGGCAAGGCCCTGGAGGCAAATCGCGAGGAACTCAATCGAGTCCTGCGACCCTGCGGGGGCGTCGCGATGCTGGGCAAGTCGCTCGACGAGGTGATTCGCCGCGGTGCGCTCAAGGGCGGCGGAACGTGGTCGCACTCTTACGCCGACCCGGGCAACAGCACCTGCAGCGGCGACGAACTGGTCAGCGGTCCGCTGGCCCTGCAGTGGTTCGGGGCGCCGGGCCCGCGCGAGATGGTCGACCGCCACAACCGCGGCGCGGCGCCGGTCTGGGCCAACGGCGTGCTGTACGTGTCGGGTTACGACTACCTCTACTGCCTCGACGCCTACAACGGCACGCTGCGCTGGCAGAAGCCCCTGCCCGCCTCGGCCCGCATGGACGCCACGCGCGACAGCGGCAACATGGCCGCTCGCGACGACGTGCTCTACGTCTCGGCCGGCGGGCAGTGCCTGGCGCTCGACGCCCGCAGCGGCGAGGTCCGCCGCACCTTCGACGCCGCCGCCGACGGCGCCAAGTGCGAATGGGGCTACGTCGCCAGCGTGGACGACATGCTCATCGGCAGCGCCTCGCGCAGCGGCGCGCACCGCCGCGTGCAGGATCAGAACAGTTGGCACTGGGCGTACGACGGCGGGCGGCCCCTGGTAACCAGCACGAACCTCTTCGCCTTCGACCGCTCCAGCGGCAAGCGGGCCTGGACGTACACGCCGCCCTCGGGCGCCATCGTCAACGCCGCCATCGCCATTGACGGCGGACGGGTGTTCTTCGTCGAGAGCACCAATCCCGCCTCCAGCCAAGCCCCCGACAGCAAGAGCACGCTGGAGGTGCTCGTGGGCAAAGGCTCGCAACTGGTCGCGCTGGACCTGCGCAGCGGCCGCGAGCTCTTTCGCATGCCCGCCGGCCTCGAGACCGTCGAGCACATGCTGTACCTCAGCGTCTCGCGCGGGGTGGCGGTGGCGTGCGGGTCGCGCACGGAGAAGGTCGGCGACAAGGGCGCCATCCTGCGCCACGATCTGTACGCCTTCGAGGCCGCCACCGGCAAAGCGATGTGGAAGGCCGTACACACCGCCGCCGGCGCCGAGGGCGTGGGGGCTTCGCACGGCGAGAACGCCTTCCGCCCCTCGATCGTCGGCGACGTGGTGTATATCAATCCCGGCGCGTATGACCTTCGGACCGGCAAGGCCCTGCCGATCCAGTGGGGCCAGGAAAAGCGCGGCTGCGGCGCGTACGCCATGTCCGCTACGGGCGCATATTTCCGCCTGTTCAACCCGGCCGTGGCCGACCTGAAAACCGGCCAGACGCAGCGCCTGACGTCCGTCACGCGCCCGGGCTGCTGGATTAACATCATCCCCGCCGGCGGACTGGTGCTGATCCCCGAAGGCTCCAGTGGCTGCACGTGCCCCTACCAGGTGCAGACATCGCTAGGCTTGATACCCGTCAAATAGCCGCTCTGACTGTTCAGGAAAATTAATTGGCTAGCGGCTGAAGGAATAGGCTATTTTTTAGGCTACTCAGAGCGGATTGCAGCAGCGGGGTTACTTCCTTAGCATAGAGATGAGGACTATCGTGAAGACGTTTCGTGATATCGCCCCAGCGTTTCTGGAGAACTTTAAGACGTTCGCACAGCAGACGCGCGAGGCGTCAGCCAAGGCTGTCGGCAAAGACGGCCAGCGCGGGATCGTAGCCGGCATGTACCAGATGGCCAACCACTGCGACGGCGAAAAAGGCAAGCAAGCCAACACCGAGCGCATCTGCCGCGCCGTGGCCGCGCTGGCCAAGCGGGGCGTGAAGCTGCTGGCCTGCCCCGAAATGTGCCTTCAGGGATACTTCACCTGGGTCAACGGCGACGCCGACAAGGCCCGCGCGGCTGGGCGAAACCTTGCCGACGACGCGGCGACCTCGTCGCAGATCGCCCAGTTGCGCAAGGCCGCCCGCGCGGCTGGGATGGTGCTGGTCTTTGGCTTCTCCGAGAAAGCATCGGGGGGCAAGAAGGTCTTCAACTCCATCGGCGTCATCGACGCTGACGGCAAATGGCTGGGCTCGCACCGCAAGAATCCGCTGTTCCCGTGGGACTTCGAGACCAAGGTCTTCGACGAGCCGCCCAAGGCCGACCGCGTGTCGGTCTTCAAAACGAAGGCCGCCACCATCGGCGTGACCAACTGCTTCGACGGCTCCTTCCCCGAGACCATCCGCGCCCTGCGCCTGGCCGGGGCCGAGATGCTCGTCTGGTGCAACGCGGCCGTGGGCGATCCGGTGATGGGCAACTTCGACCGCGTGCCCACCGCGTCGTCGTACGCCACCGCGCACAACATGCCTGTCGTCTGCTGCAACGGGGCTGCGGAGAACCTTTCCGGCACCAGCAACATCTGCGCCGCCGGCGGCGTGCCGATGGTCGTGCTGCCTCCGGGCGAGGAAGGCTACGGCGTGGCGACGGTGAATCTCGCGGCGGCCGCCAACTGGGAAATCTATCGCACGCGATTGGTGCTCAAACCCAAGGCCCAGACCCCGCGGCCGTAAAGAGAGAGTTGTGTGTTGTGAGTCTCACCACTCACCACTCACCACTGCTTTTAGAACTGATACCGCTGTTGTCCGGCGTCGTCGAGGCTGAAGAACTGTCCGGGGATCAGGCGGATCTTGTTCAGGGCGCCGCCGAATCGGGACTGGATGGCCTTGGTCACGCCGCCCGACAGCAGCGTTTGGAGTTGGAAGCGGTGGGCGGCCGAGTCGACCATCACCGTCAGCACGCCGCGGCTGAAGCTTTCCAGGGCGGTGTGTTCGGCGATGGACTGCGGGATCATCTCGTCCCACAGCCTGGCCAGGGCGCCGAACTGCGAATATCGCTTGGAGAGCGTGCGTTTCATGAGCGTCGCCAGAGGCTCGGCCAGAGCGACGGCGCGGTCTTGCTTTTGGCGCTGCTGCCAGACTGTTCGCAGTTGTGAATCGTCCATGTTCGCAGTCCCATGTCGCCGTCCGTGGCGGCCGCTCGCGACAGGAATAGTGCCAGAACTCTATTTCGAACCATCGCCGTTATCAATCCAAAAACTTCAGGAATATTGGCACGTGCTTCTTCCGCCAGCCTGGCGGCGGGCTGAATGCTAGAATGCATACGAAAGGACCTGCCATGAAGAACGACCGCGCGGGGCTCAAGCTGATCGTGTTGGCGTTGGTTATCGGAGGCGCGGGTTTGGCCTATCGCGGCTGCAACAGGCCCGGACCGCAGGGCGCTTCGAGTAATCTGCCGTGGTTGGAGGATTTCGAAGCGGCCAAGGCCGCCGCCGCGGCTTCGGGCAAGCCGATGCTCGTGGATTTTACCGGCAGCGACTGGTGCGGCTGGTGCATCAAGCTCGATAACGAGGTCTTCTCAAAGCCCGCCTTCGAGGCCTACGCGCGGGAGAACCTCATCCTGGTGAAGCTGGATTTCCCCAAGCGCAAGGAACTGCCCGCGGCGATCAAGAGCCAGAACGAATCATTGTCCCGCCAGTATGGCGTGCGGGGATTCCCAACCATCCTGCTGGTGAGCCCCGACGGCGGCGTGATCGCGCGGACCGGGTACAGGCCCGGCGGGGCCGAGAGCTATGTCGAGCATCTCAAGACGCTGCTGAGCAAGCGGTCTTAAGTTGCACGGGCCTGCCCGTGCAAACTGGCCAGACATGGCCGAGACGGCCATGCTACTCACGGCCGAGACGCCCGTGCCACTCATGGGCAAGATGCCCATGCTACTTCTGCCAGTCCCAGGCGGCTGGGTCCACGCGGTAGAAACGGGCCAGCTCGCGGTACAATTCATCGTGGACGCGTTTGAGCTGCTGCGGCTGCGTGAAGAAGGTCTCGGTCGCCACGGCGAAGAACTCGGCCGGGTCTGTCGCGCCATATTCGTCGAGCACGGCGTCGTCGCGATCCTGCTCGACCTTTCGCACCAGGCGGCGGTACTCGCGGCCGAAGACTTCCTGCCATCGCCGCGCCTGCTCGGGCTCCAGCGCGGGGATACCTTCGGCCTCGCCGCACTCCTGGTCGAGCTGGTGGGCGAACTCGTGCAGCACGAGGCTTCCCCATCGCCGGTCGCGGGACTCGGCCAGCAGCGAGTCCCAGCTGACGACGACGGCCCCGCTTCTCCAGGACTCGCCGAGCCGATCCTCCTCTTCTTCAATGACAAATCCGCCGGCGGCGGGCACGTGGCTGGGGGCGGTGTACGCGTCGGGGTAGACGAGGATCGACTGGCAGCGGGGGAAGAACCGCCCGCGCCCGTTGAGCAGCAGCATCGCCGCCTGGGCGGCGATCGTCAGGCGCATCTCGTGCGTGAGGGTCAGCCCGCCGCAGCCTTCGAAGTTCTTCTCAGCCAGCAGCACGTGCGTCAGGCCGTGAAGCGTCGCTTTCAGGCGTGAGGGCATTGCGCGATAGACGGGCAGGTTGGCGTTGAGGATGTCGACCCACTCCGGCGGGAACGGCTGGCGCATGAGCACGTGTCGCCGCCGTCGGCGCAGCAGCGGCCAGGCGGCGCCCGCCGCCAGAAGCGACGCGACGACGAGAATCAGGATGAGAAGGTCGGTGTTCATTTGGCGGAACATCTTAGCAGTTTTTTGCCAGCGGTCGGGCTTGCTCGACGCGGTTTTTCAGTCAAGAGGGACGCGCGAGGCAAGCCGCCGCTAACGTGCGCCCGGAGCGTTTGTTTCATTCTCCCGCCAGGTCACTATAATTTTGGCAAGCTCTTCGAGGAACCCGTCTATGAAATGCGCACGGACATTCATCTTGCTGTTGAGTGGGGCTTTCAGTGCCAGCGCTATCGCCGCTGGGCCGGCGGCGCCGTCGGACGCCGAGCTCAAGACGGCGGTGAATGCGGCGGTTAAGAAGGGCGTGCATTTTCTTGCGTCGCGGCAGATCGGGGGCGACTTCGGGCGCGAGCAGTTTTCGCCGCAACCGGGGCACACTGCCGTGTGCGTGCTGGCGCTGATCAAGAGCGGCGTGGGGCCCAACGACCCGGTCATCCGCCGCTCGCTGGCGCCGCTGCTGAAGTACGCCTACGCCAAGGACCCCAAGGACAAGATGGCGGTCTACAACTGCGGACTGACGCTGATGGCGCTGGATGCGGTCTGGGCCGCCCAGGGCAACAAGGGCCTTAATCCTCATTACCGGGCGATGGCCAACATGGTCGCGGCGCTGCAGGGGTTTCAGGGCGGCGACGGCGGCTGGGGGTACGGCCCGGTCGACAGTCATCGCGACCTGTCGAACACGCAGATCGCGCTGCTGGGGCTGTGGTCGGCCCAGCGCAACAAGGTTCCGGTTCCCGCGGCCGTGTGGGACAACGCCCGCATGTACGTCAGCAATCTTCACCAGCGCGACGGCGGATGGGTTTACTCCGCCGGGGCCAATGAGCAGCGGCATTCGATGGTGGCAGCGGGGATCAGCTCGCTGGCGATCTGCCAGCTCAGTCTGGCGGCGACGGCCGGCAGCAATCCCAACGCCAAGACCTATCGCAGCGGCGGGGCGAACCTGCCCAAGAGCGGCACAGTGATCGTGCGGCGCGACGTGCGAGCCAACAACGCCAACCCCATCGACCTGATCAAGCGGGGGTTTGCCTGGTTCAACGCCAAGGGCCTGGCGACGGGCGAACTGGAGACCTATTACCTCTACGGGCTCGAACGCGCATGCACACTGACGCGCGTGGAGTCGCTGGGGGGCAAGGAATGGTACCCGCAGGTCGCGCAGACGCTGATCAAGGCTCAGGCCGCCGACGGGTCCTGGAGCGGGCAGCACTCCTCGACGGTGGCGACCTGCTGGGCGCTGCTGGCCCTGTCGCGAGCGACCGCCCAGACGATCGGCCAGTATCCCTCGCCGCTGGGCGGGCAGTATTCGCCCGGGGCCGCCCCCGCCGGCGGCGATGCCGGCGCGCCCGGCGCTGACGCGATCAACCCCAATGCGGTCCCGGTGCTTCCGCCGACAGGGCCTGGCCGCGCACAGCCCGGCGCGGCGGGTGAAAGTCAGCCTAGTTCCTCGCAACCGGCCGACGCCGGGAACCCCAAGCGCCCCGCGATGCCGTAATAGCTCACTGCCCGCTCTCCTCGATGGTGCGGGCCTTGAGGATCGGGTCGACGAACTCGATCTTGCGCTCGACGTTGGCGCGGCGGATGATCTCGGCCAGCAGCGCCTGCTGCGTGGCGCGGATCTTCTCCTGCCTCAGGTCCAGCGTCAGGGCGTTCTTGACAGTCTCGAACTTCGCCGCCGGCGGCTCGATGATCTTTTCGAGGCGAATGATATGGAACGCGGCGCCGACCTGGATGGGGTTGGAGATCTCGCCGACCTTCCTGAGCGACAGGGCCACCTCGCGCAGCGCCGCGGGAATGTCGCCGCTGCTCTTGCCGAAAGGCGGCAGCAGCCCGCCGTTGCTGCGCGACTCGTTGGTGGAGAATCGCGCGGCGGTCTGGGCGAAGTCCTGCCCGCTGGTGACCGTCGTCAGCACCTTCTGGGCATCGTCGAGCGTGGCCACCTGGATGTGGCGGATGACCACCTGGCGCGTGTATTTGCGGTCGTACGCCGCCCGCAGGTCTGACTCGGTGATGGCGATGTCCAGCGGCGTCATCTTGCGAAGCATGGCGTTGCGCTGCATGGCCATGTCCCACTGCTGGCGGGGCAGTTGACGCTTGACGAGCATCTCGTCCAGCAGGCGGCTGCGCTGCTGCGGGTCGCTGACGCTGGGAAACGCCTCCTGCACCGCCCGCTCCGTCTCGTCGGCCACGTCCTGCTCGGTAATCGCCACGCCCTTGTCTGCGGCCGCCTGGCGCACGAGCTCGTTGATGACCAGTTGCTGGGCGAAGCGCATTCCATAGACCTGTACCAGCACGTCGTGAAGCTGCCGCATGTAGATCGGCCTGCCGTTGACGTTGGCCATGACCGGTGCGTCAAGAGGCCTGGCCGGTGCGACGGGCGCCGCTGCTGGGGCCGGCTGAACCACCGGCGCCGCCGGCGGCGAAGGGTCCCGCGTCATGCCCGGCATGTGCATGCCGTCGCACCCCACAGCCGCCGCCAGAGCGATCACGCAGAACATCGTCCGAATCGTCATGGTTTGCACCTCGTGACAAGAGGGTACCGCCGCGCCCCGCGCAGGTCAACCACCCGGAGCTATCCCAGCGCTTTGAGCGACGCTTGCACGTGGGCCAGATCGGCCTGGAGCTGATCGAGGCGCTGACGCTCTTTGGCCACGATGTCCGCTCGGGCATTGGCGAGGAACTTCTCATTGCCCAGCTTGGCCTGGATCCCGGCGATGCCTTTCTCCAGCGTCTGGGCCTGCTTGGTCAGCCGCGCCGTCTCGGCGGTTGCGTCCACCACGTCCAGCACGTAGAGCTTGGCCCCGGCGGCGACGACGGCGGCAGCATTGACCGGGGCGGGCTCGTTGCCTTGTCTGAACGCGACGGTCTCGACCTGGGCGAGGAATCGCAGCAGGTCGGCATTTTGCGTGAGCAGCTCTTTCACGTGCCCGTCGGCCTCGATCGCCACGTCGATGCGTCGCGAGGGCGGGACGTTATGCTGCGTGCGGACGTTGCGGACCTGGCGGATGATCTCCTGCAGCATCTCGAAATTCTGCTGAGCGTTCTCGTTGATCGCGGCGCTGTCAGCCATCGGCCACTGCGCCCGCACCAGCAGCGGTTCGGCCTCGGCGGCGCCGGGTCCGCGGACGGGGCAGACGTCGTTAAGATTCTGCCAGATCGCCTCGGTGATGAACGGGATGATCGGGTGCATCAGCCGCAGCAGCACGTCGAGGCAGTGGGCGACGACGGCCTTGGGATCCTGCTGGCCGGCGTTGATGCGGTTCTTGGCGATCTCGAGGTACCAGTCGCAGAACTCATCCCACATAAAGTGGTAGAGCGTGTCGGCGACTTCGTTAAATCGGAACGCCTCGATCGAGGCGGTCGCCTGCGCGATCGTCGCGTTGAGGCGGCTGAGGATCCACGCGTCGGACAAGTCCGCCGTCGGGCGGATCTGGCTCCAGGCCGGGGCGCCGGCGATGTTCATCATCGCAAACCGCGCTGCGTTCCAGAGCTTGTTGCAGAAGTTGCGGCCGACGTCGAACTTGGGCGAGGAGTTGACCTCGCGGCCGTCGGGCAGCTTCATCTTCTGCACAGGCATGCGCACGTCCTGAGTCTGCGTGGTCATGCTCACCAGCGTGAACCGCATCGCATCCGCCCCGTGGCTGTCGATGATGTCCAGCGGATCGATCCCGTTGCCCAGGCTCTTGGACATCTTTCGCCCTTCGCCGTCCTGGATCATCGCGTGGATGAACACGTCGGTGAAGGGGATATCGCCCGCACAGTACTGCCCCATCATGACCATGCGGCTGACCCAGAGCGTGATGATCTCGCGCGCCGTGCAAAGCACGTCGCCAGGATAGTACTTCTTCAAAGCATCCGTTTGCTCGGGCCAGCCCAGCGTGCTGAACGGCCACAGGGCGGACGAGAACCATGTGTCCAGCACGTCGCCATCTCGCTTCCAACCGCATCGTTCGAGCCATGCGACCGCGTCCGGATGATCGTGATCCAGGCAAATCCACGTGCGCATCCCCCCGTCATTATCCGGTTGTTCTTCGCAGTGCAGGATGTACCGGACGTTGAATCGCCTGAAGTCGACGTCAAAGTCTCCGTTGACGGCGCGGTCGAGTGCCGCAACCATTTGCGCATCGTCTTCGTGTCCGCCCTTGCCGGGAATCGGTTCATGCCAGACCTTCTCGGGTTTCACTTCCGCAGGCAATTCCACATCGCGCGACCAGACGGGGATCTGGTGCCCCCACCAGAGCTGGCGGGAGATTGGCCAGTCTCGCAGGTTCTCCAGCCACGTGCGGTAGTTGGTCGCGTAGCGATCGGGCGTGAACTTCACGCGGCCGTCCATCAGCGGGGCCAGCGCCAGGCCGGCCAATGAGTTAACCGGCACGTCGGTGTCTTTGAGGTACGTGACGCCGTCGCGATCTTCGGTCAGTTCCTTCTTCACATCTGCAATTTGAGATTTCAGATTTGAGATCGGCTTCTTCACGGCCACATACCACTGATCGCTCAGATACGGCTCGATGGGCACGTGGCTGCGGTAGCTGTGCCCGACTTCGTGCGTGTACGGCCGCACGTCTTCGAGCAGCTTTTCGCGGCGGAAGAACTCGACGACGGCCTCGCGGGCCTCGAAGCGGTCCATGCCGACGATGTTCTCCACGTCGGGATTCTTGACAGCGTCCCAATCCGTCCAGCCGTGCTTGTCGCTGATCGTGCCGTCAGGCGCCAGCACGTTGATGATGTCGATGGGGGACTCGGGGCAGGCCGCATTGCGGCGCTCGCGAATGGCGTAGTCGTCCGGATCGTGCGCGGGCGTGACTTTAAGGAAGCCCGTCGAGAAGCGGGCCTTCTCGTCTTCGCTTTCGGGGTTGGGCAGCACGACGTGCTCGTCGGCGATGATCGGGATCAGCCGCCCGACGATCGGCAGGCGAACCATCTTGCCCACCAGCGCCGCCGCCCGCGGGTCGCGCGGGTTCATGGCAATGGCCGTATCCCCCAGCATCGTCTCCGGCCGCGTCGTGGCAACCGTTAGTGTTTCCACCTTGCCGCCGTCGACGAGGGGATATCGCAGGTAGTAGAAGTTGCCTTGCACGGTCTCGTGCTCGACTTCGTCGTCGGCCAGGACGGTCTGGGTGGCCACGTCCCAGTTCACCAGGCGTTTGCCGCGGTAGATGAGGCCGTCGGCGAAGAGGCGGAAGAACGTCTCGCGGACGGCGCGGGCGCAGACTTCGTCCATGGTGAATCGGGTGCGGTCCCAGTCGCACGAGCAGCCCATCAGCTCGAGCTGGTTGATGATGCGTTTCTCGTACTCGTCTTTCCAGGCCTGCACGCGGGCGATGAAGTCTTCGCGGGCGAAGTCGGTGCGGCGTTTGCCCTCCTCGGCCAGGATCCGCTTCTCGACGACCGTCTGCGTAGCGATGCCCGCGTGGTCGGTCCCGGGCATCCACAGCGTGTTGTACTGCTGCATCCGGCGAAAGCGGATCAGCACGTCCTGCAGCGTGTTGTTCAACGCGTGGCCCAGGTGCAGGGCGGCGGTGACGTTGGGCGGGGGGATGACGATGCAGTACGACTCGCCGGCGGCCTCCGGGTCGGCGGCGAACGCCCGCTGTTTCATCCAGCGGCTGTACACTTCCGACTCGACGGCTTTGGGCTCGAAGATCTTGGCAAGTTCAGCGGGCATCGCGACCTCGTGATTCGTTATCCGACTTCCATCTCGTGCAGCAGCTTGTACTCGACGGCGTCGACCAGCGCCAGCCACGAGGCTTCAATGATATTCTCACTGACGCCGACGGAGCCGAAGTAGCCTTTGCCGTGCTCGTCGTGCCAGTCGATCACGACGCGCACCTTGGCGGCCGTCTCGGCGGCGGTGTTCACCACGCGCACTTTGTAGTCGACCAGGTGCAGGTCGTCGACGCCGGGGTGGCGACGCCGCAGCGCGGCGCGCAGCGCGCCGTAGAGCGAATCGACCGGCCCGCCGCCTTCACAGACTTCATGGTGCGCCTGGCCGTCGATCGTCAGCTTGACGGTGGCTTCAGTGACCGCCTTGCCGGCGTTGTGCTTCTGGATGATGCAGCGGAAGTGGTCCAGTTCCCAGAACTGGCGATACCACTTGCCGGCGAGGGTCTTTCGCACGAGCACGTCGTAGCTGGCCTCGGCGGCCTCGAACTGATAGCCCTGGCTTTCCATCTGCATCAGGGCGTCGAGGACCTTCTTCTGCGCCTGGCGGTCGGAGGCGATCCCGAACCGCGCGTCGGTCAGCGCGGCGATGTTGCTGGTGCCCGAGAGCTCGCTGACGAGGATGCGTCGCGTGTTTCCGACGACGGCCGGGTCGACGTGCTCGTACGTCACCGGGTTGCGACGCACCGCATGCACGTGCATGCCCGCCTTGTGGGCGAATGCCGCCGAGCCGACATAAGGCTGGTCCGGGCGGAAGTTCAGATTCGTCACTTCGTAGACGTAGCGGCTGACTTCCGTCAGGCGCACGAGGCGGTCTTCGCCCAGGCAGCGGCGGCCGTACTTGAGCGTCAGCGCGGCGATGACGGCGATGAGGTCGGCGTTGCCGCACCGCTCGCCGATGCCGTTGATGGTGCCCTGGACGTGGGTGGCCCCGCCCGCGACGGCCGCCAGCGAATTGGCCACGGCCAGTCCCGAGTCGTTATGGCAGTGAATTCCCACGCGGACGTTGGGCAGGGCGGCGCAGACTTCCGAGACGATCTGCTGCACGTGGTCGGGTCGGGAGCCGCCGTTGGTGTCGCACAGGGCCAGGCAGGCGGCGCCGGCTTCGGCGGCGGCCTGCAGGGCGCCCAGGGCAAAGGCGCGGTTGGCCCGCCATCCGTCGAAGAAGTGTTCGGCGTCGAAGATGACCTCGCGCCCTGCCGCGACGCAGCAGGCCACCGAGTCGGCGATCATCGCCTTGTTTTCCTGCTCGCTGACGTCCAGCACGTCGCGGGCGTGCAGGTCCCAGCACTTGCCGACGATCGTGATGACGGGGGCGCCGCTGGCCAGCAGGGCTTTCATGCCCACGTCGTCAGCCGCGGCGACGCCCTTGCGGCGGGTCATTCCAAAGGCGGCGATTTTCGCGCTGGCGATGGTGCGTTCCTTGACGGCCGAGAAGAAGGCTTCGTCCTTGGGGTTGCTCAGCGGGTATCCGCCCTCGATGTAGTCCACGCCCAGCTCGTCCAGGGCGCGTGCGATGAGCACCTTGTCTTCGAGGGAGAGGCTGACGCCTTCGGCTTGCGATCCGTCGCGGAGGGTGGTGTCGTATATCTGGATTCTGGGTTGTTCGTTGCTCATGGGTGTGTCCATGTATTGGTCGTCAGTGTCGGAAAAAGCAAAAGGCCCCGAAGCCTCAGCCCCAGGGCCTGCACGCGCTGCCACTTCCGGCGTGCCCTAGGGCCAGGCGCGTACCACGATAATATCCGCGCGGACGCCGACCCCAGCGCGGGCAGGCAAGACAACTCCGGCCGGGTTGTGGGCGAACATCCGCATCGGGACCTCATTGCCATCGAAGAACGCGCACGATGGTTTGAAGATTATCGTTCCAAGGGGCCCGTTCGTCAACGAAGAAAGGGAAAGCTCCCGCCTCAGGGCCTCAGTCCCACACCAGCGCGGTCGTACTTGCCATGCCGGGTCGTCTCGTCGCTCCAGGGCGATGCCGTTCCCTTGGCGGCTGTGCCGGTCATCATGTTGCAGTATTTGTCCGATGTATGGTATAATGACGTTGTGCATCCGGAAGTTCCGGGGGCGAATTGGATTCGACCGGACGAGTCTGGGTGTCGGTGGCGTGCCGAGGTTCTCAGGAGGCCTCGTAAAACACCTGGGACTATTTTATTTGCCAAGCCTCAACTGGCAATGGCAGCTTAATTAAGCTGTCCGCTCTGGGTCTCGCGCCCGCGAGGGGCTCAGGGTGAAAACTAGCGGGCTTACCAAACGAGAGTGGTCTGGTTACTCGCGAGGGACATAAGGCCAGGCTGGCTGTCGGATGACCGTGTCGATTCGGGCCCCGGCAGCGACATTAAATAACCGACTACGCACGTAGAGGCCGCCATCAAGCCGTCACGGGACGCGGGTTCGATCCCCGCCGCCTCCATTGAAAAGGCCCGCTCAACGCGGGCCTTTTTTTTGCTGTCGCATCCTCTCATGTGGCTGGCGACTTAGGCCCAAACAGCAGAAGGATAATGATCCCGATGATGATCAGACCCAAGGCGATGGCCATGAAGAGGAACAATCCCTTGTTGCCGTGAAACGCCGAGCCAAACTGGTCTTTCTCTACAGACGCCCCGAAGCGCTGCATCAGGTGGCGGTGCATCGGCGCGGGGTCGGGGGCCTGCAACGGGCGAAAAAAAAGCCACTGGCCGCTGGAAAGAGCGATCGAGTACAGGTTGCCGGACTCCTCGACTCGCAACCGGCGGCCTTTCACCGGCAGCGTGAAAATCTTCGTCTTGGCGGTTGCCGCTCCGATCAGGGCCCCGATGACGCCAAACATGACGCCATAGTTCATGGTCTTGCCTTCGATCACGATCTTGTCGGGATGAATCGCGAGCTTCCCGACGCAGCGAAGATTGCCCCCGGCCCGCGGATCTTTATGCACTGCAAATGCCACGGAAAATTGATGAACCTTCGGGGCCGGCGCCGGAACGGCAGCGGCCAATTTGTCTAAGGCGTCCATGGCAGTTCCCAGAGAAGAAGAGATAAGCTTTGACTTCCAGAAATGTTAAACCGCCTCGGAAGCCAAGTCAATTCTGCTGTCAGGGCCTTCTGTGCGGCGTGGACGTCTCGCCATGCTACGGGAGCGGCATTGCTACTTGCGAGCGGCGCGCGACACGTCGCTGCTCACGCTCTTGCGCGTCGCAGGAGCAGAGCTGCGCCACGGCTTGGGCGAGCGGGATATTTCCGCCGTTACGATTTGCGGGGCGGCAGCTGGGGCGTACGCCGTGTCGCGCCAGAGGAGCTTGGCGCCTTTGCGGTGCATGAACATCGCCCGCACGAGCATGCTCGCGACGATCATGCAACTGAGCGGATAGAGCAGCCCGTAATACCACGGCCAGCCGCCCATGGAATAGAAGCGGCAGACCATGATTGCTTCGGCCAGCGAACCGGCGGCGGCGATCGTCGCCAGGGCGTACCAGGCCTGGCCGGCGTCGGGCCAGATGGCCCAGGCGCCCAGGCCTGCCGCGGCTAACACATAGCAGGTCAACCCCACGCCCACCAGCAGGGCCAGCGCGGCGGCCAGGTGCGCCGGACCGTCAAAGACGCCGAAGAAGATCCGGTTCCACCCGCGGAGGATCTGCTCCAGCGTCGAGTACATCCGCACGCCGACCAGGCCCTGCGACGGCGTCACGGTCAGTCGCAGGCCGCTGCTTTTGACGCGCCGGGCGATGTCCATGTCGTCGATGAGGCTGGCCTTGAACGCCTCGTGCGTGCCGATGGCTTCATACGCGCTGCGGCGGATGAGCATGAACGCCCCGTGGGCGGCCACCACGTCCGTGTTGGGATTGTTGGCCCGATGCGGGGGGAAGTGGAACATCAGCAGGGCTGCGCAGATCGGCTGGATCAGCCGCTCCCAGAACGTGAGCATCTCCAGGTCTGGCATGAGGGTCAGCAGGTCGCTGCGGTCCTGCTGGGCGTGGGCCACCGCCAGCGTCAGGGCGGTGGGGCATCGCAGTCGGCAGTCGGCGTCGGTCATCAGAATCCAGTCGCCGCTCGATGCGGCGATACCGCGCTGCATCGCGTGGTTTTTGCCGGCCCACCCGTCGGGCAGGGTCTCGACGTGGATGACCTTAAGCCGCGCGTCGTCGCCTGCCAGGCGCTGGAGAATCTCCCGCGTGCGGTCGGCGCTGCGGTCGTCGACGACGATCATTTCGAGGTTGGGGTAATCCTGCGTCAAAATCGAGCGAACGCAGTCGGCGATGGTGTGCTCTTCGTCCTTGGCGGCCACCACGATCGAGACCCGCGGCGTCTCGGTCAGCGGCTGGTTCTGCCACTGCGGCGTGAGGCGGAAGATCCGCCGCCATAGCGGCACGACGGCGATGTTGCGGACGATCCAGATCAGTGTGACAACGCCGGCCAGAACGATCAGCAAAACCATCATCGAGTTCATCCCCCTCCGGCGTGTTCGTATTGGCGGCAGAGGCCGGTCTATTCCGTCAAATCGCTGTGGGGCCCGTGTGCGAAGCGAAGCACCTGGGTCACCCGAACGACCACGCGTCGCTGCACCTGCGGCATGGCCGGCACGGGCTCGGCGGCAGGGTCGTAGCCGTCCATCACGTCATAGGCCTCAATGCCTTCAACCTCGCCGAGCAACTGGAACCCGACGTCGGCGGCCCGGTCCCACACCACGGCGGCCAGGCGTTTGTTCACCGTCAGGTTCTGAACCGTTCCCGGACAGAACCATTCAATGATGTCGATGGTTCCGCCGTCGCGGAAGGTGGCGCCGCCGGCGGAGGCGATATGCGGCTGCCCCAGGTCCGAGGCGGTGGCGACGATGACGAAATCGGTCTTCGCGGCCAGTTCGCGCGCCTGTTCGAACAGTTGCTGGTTCATGGACTCCCCCCGATCGGCCCGAGCGGTCAGGGCCTGAGGTAAGTGGCGAACCATTGCCCGGCGTAGCGTGCGACCTGTTCGAGGGAACCGGGTTCCTCGAACAGATGCGTGGCTGCGGGTATGGTGATGAGTTTCTTTTTGCTCCGGAGCAGGTGCAGGGCGTGGCGGTTGAGCTCGAGGACGGTCAAGTCGTTGCCGCCGACGATCAGGAGCGTGGGCGCCTGCACCTTGGGCAGAAAGTCACCGGCGAGATCCGGTCTGCCGCCGCGCGAGACGACGGCGCGCACGGCGGGTCTTTCAGCCGCCGCCGCCAAGGCCGCGGCGGCGCCGGTGCTGGCGCCGAAGAGCCCGATCGGCAAGTCGCGCGTGCGGACCTGGGCGCCCAGCCAGTCGATGGCCGCGATCAGGCGCCCCGTCAGCAGCGAGATGTCAAACCGCAGGGCGCCGCCGCGCTGGTCTTCGACGTCCTCGGAGGGCGTCAGGAGGTCCATCAGCAGCGTGCCCACGCGCGACTGCTGAATCTGTTCGGCCACGTAGACGTTGCGCGGACTGTGGCGGCTGCTGCCGCTGCCATGGGCGAAAGCCACCACGCCCAGGGCGTGCGGCGGAAGGATGAGGTTGGCTTCAAGGCGGACACCCGCGGCGGGTATGGAAACGGCTGTCGGGTCGGAACGGGTGGTCTGGGCCATAGTGCGATTCCCCCTTCGTCGAACTACTGTTGAGCGGCGTGTTGTCGCTGCTGAGCATGTCGCCGGAGCAGTTCGATGACTTCGTCATCGCTGGACTGCTCGAACGACTGGTACCACTGCCCGATGGCGCTGAACCCCAGCGGCGTCTGCGGGCAGACGATCTCGTCGACGTCCTCGGCCAAGACCGCCACTGTGCCCGGCGGAGCCACCGGCACCGCCAGCACCAGCCGCCCCGGGTTCGCCTGCCGCATCGCCCGCACGGCGACCCGCGCCGTTCCGCCGGTGGCCATGCCGTCATCGACCAGAATGACCACGCGACCCTCGATCTGGGGCCCAGGTCGGTCGCCGCGGTACATGCGGCTGCGACGCTCGAGTTCGGCGCGCTCCTGCTGCTCGACGCGTTCGATGTAAGCCGCCGGCACGTGCAGGGCGGCGATGGCTTTGGAGTCGAGATATCGCGCCCCCCCGGAGGCGATGGCCCCTATGCCGAACTCAGGATTATACGGGGCGCCGAGTTTGCGAACGATCAGCACGTCCAGTTCGGCATCGAGTTCGCGCGCGACCTCGTATCCGACGACGACGCCGCCGCGCGGCAACGCCAGCACCAGCGCGTCTTTGCCTCTGTAATCGCTGAGGGCCTGAGCGAGCTTCCTTCCGGCGTCGGTCCGGTCCCGGTATACCATTGTCTTCTCCCCGACAGCAAACGTTCCATCAGGATTGTAGTCTTCTCGATGGCGGCGAATGGGGCTCAACGATAAAGTAATTCCAGTCACAAAAGGACTGTTTCATGGGATTGTCCCCCGACCCCCTGACCGGCAGCCGCGGGTTGAGGTCTTGTTCGCCGCGTGCGGCGTCTTGTACAATGCGGTGATGGTCACTCCTGCAGGAAAGCGAAAGAAGAAAGCCAAGATCGTCGGCGTCGGACTGGACAACGACGACGGCCACGTCCGCGTCACGCGCGGCGAGAATTTTGAGTTGGTCGGCGGGTCCGATGAGACGCACCAGACGATGCAGGAGAAGTGCATCAAGTTCAACGAGAAGCTCGGCGACCGGGGCAAACAACTCGAGGACCTGGAGCCCCAGGAGTTCCTGGATATCGCCCACCAGGTGCAGATGCTGCCGCTGGCGCTGCGCCCCCGGCCGTCGTAGTCGCCCGACGCGGCCTGCGGTCCGGGCGGTCGCGAAAAAAAATTCTCCATTTTTTGTATTGTCCGGAAAGGCGACAGAGTGCAGAATATAGTTGCTAAGAGAGGAACTGCCGGTCGGTGATGGAGCGACGCTGACAGGTTCCCGTCGTTAAGCAGTACCGGTTACAACTCAATCAAGCGAAGAACAGTTTGTTGCGTTCGACGGAGGCCGTTTATGCGCGGATTTCGTCCAAGTCGGGTTTCAGGAGTACGGGATCTCTTTGACGATTCCGAAGGGACAAAAGAGGAAAAGGTGTACCGCTACATGGCACGGGCCCAAGCGGGTCTGCCACTCTTTGATCCGGAGGAAGAGGAAGAGGAATCCCCCCGGCGCCATGAGCGCCATGTTGTTCAGAAAGCCTGAAGCCTGCAGGCGGGCATGCCGACCATGCCCCCTGGAATAATTTTTCCCTGTTGACCCGTATTACGATTCGGCGTAATACTATTATCATGTCTGCGGGACCCATGCGGCCCGCTTCCCTGAACGGAGCCCCTTGTGATGAGCCTGCCCCTGGCGATGCACATGGCCGATGGTCTGTTGAGTAAGGAAGTCGCCTTCGTTACGCTGCTGCTGGCGGGGGCGGCGTTGGCTCTTGCCAGTCGCAAAGGACGCTCGCTGGCGGCAGAGAAAATGCCCGTCATGGGCGTCATGGGGGCGTTTGTCTTTGCCGCCCAGATGATCAACTTTCCCATCCTGCCCGGCGTCAGCGGGCACCTCGCCGGCGGCGTGCTGCTGGCGATCGTGCTGGGGCCCTGGGCGGCGGTCATCGTGATGGCCGCGGTGCTGATCGTGCAGTCGCTGCTGTTCCAGGACGGCGGGCTGCTGGCGTTGGGGTGCAACATCATCAACATGGGCGTCGTGCCATGCCTGCTGGGGGCCTGGATCTACCGCCACGTCGGCGCAGGCGCAAACGCCAGACCCTGGCGGCGATACCTGGCCACCTGGGCGGCGTGCCTGGCCGGCGTAACCGCTGGCGCGGCCTTGGTCCCCCTGGAGGTCTATGCCTCCGGCGTGCTGCAGATTCCCCTGGGGCGGTTCACTGCCGTCATGATCGGCCTGCACTTGCTCATTGCCCTGGTGGAGGGTCTGATCACGTTTACCGTGCTGGCATACCTGCAGCGAGTACGCCCGGCGGTGCTTGGGCAGGCTTGCCCCGAGGGGGCGCTGCCCTGCGCGGCGCTAAACATCAAGGCAGTTGCCGCCTCGATCATCATCACGGCGTTGTTCCTGGCCGGCGTGGTGAGTTGGTTCGCCTCGCCGCATGATGACGGTCTTGAAGCGGCCCTGCAAAGCCAGCATTCTCCTGCCGCTCAGGCCACGACCGACCCGCTCGTCCAGAGCGTGCAGGCCTGGCACGAGAAGATCGCCCCGATGCCGGACTACTCCCTGGGCGGCGCCGCCGGAGCGGCTGAAGAAGAGGTCTATCCAAAAGTCGACGCCCGCGGCAGCGTCGCCGGGATCATCGGCACCATCGCCACACTGGCCCTGCTGCTGGGTGTCTCGATCGTCCTCAAGCGGCCGCGGGGGCGCGGCGCTCGCCGCGGCGCCGCGCCACTGGGCGACGCGGTCTGACCGGCGTGCATCACAGCCACATAGACCGGTTCGCCCAGGGTGCCAGCGTCGTCCACGCCCTCGACGCCCGCACGAAGCTGCTAGCCGTTCTGGCGTATGCGGCCGTGCTCGTCAGTTACGACCGCCACGCGTTGTGGGCGCTGGCGCCGATGTGCGTCCTGCCGCTGGGGATGCTCTGGCTGGGGCAGGTGCCGCTGTGGTTCGCCCTGCGGCGGGTGGCCGTGCTGAGCCCGATGATCGCCGTCGCCTGCCTGGTCAGCGCGTTTATGAACCCGCAGCTATTTCGGCTTGGGCTGGGTCCGTGGCATTTCACCCTCAGCGGCGGGCAGATCACGGCGATCAACATCGCCGCAAAGTTCGTCCTGGCCCTGCTGGCGCTGACGGCGTTAACGGGTACGACGCCATTTTCGCAGTTGCTTCAGGCGATGCGCCGCCTGGCCATGCCGCGCCTGCTGGTGATGCAACTGGGCCTGGTGTACCGCTACCTGTTCGTGCTGATCGACCAGGCGATGCGCCTTCGCCGCTGCCGCGACCTGCGGGCGGGGCAGGCGGCGCCGCTGGGGCGCAAGTTGGCGGCCGCCGGCAGCATGGCCGGATCGCTGCTGGTGCGGACGATCGACCGCTCGCAGCGCGTGGACCTGGCGATGCGGGCGCGGTTGTTCGACGGCTCGTCGCGCAGCCTGGCGACGCTGCGCTTCACCTGGACCGACGCGGCCGCACTGGCGGCGGTGGGGGCGTACCTGGTCTTCTGCCGCCTGATTTACGCGAAGGTTCTTTGAGATGAGCGAACTGCTGGACATCCGCGACCTGCACGTGAGCTACCACGACGGCACCGCCGCACTGAAGGGTCTGAGCCTCTCGCTGGCGGCGGGGGAGAAGGTGGCGCTGATCGGCCCCAACGGCGCGGGCAAGACCTCGCTGCTGCTGGCGACCGTCGGGGCTCTGCCCTTTGGCGGCCGCATCGTCGTCGACGGCATTGAACTCAAGTCACGCACCGAGGCGCAGGTTCGCAGCCGCTGCGGCATGACGTTCCAGGACCCGGACGACCAGCTCTTCATGCCCACGCTGCTGGACGACGTGGCCTTTGGTCCGCTCAACCAGGGGCTGGACCCGGCCGCCGCACGCGAGCAAGCGCTGGCCGCCATCGCCGCGGTGGGCCTGCCGGGCCTGGAAGGCCGCAGTGGCCACCACCTCAGCGGCGGCCAGAAGCGCCGCGCCGCCCTGGCGACTATCCTGTCGATGCAGGTCAAGCTCTTGCTGCTCGACGAGCCCGGCAGCAGCCTCGACGCCCGATCACTGCGCCACCTGGCCGACCTGCTATCCGCCCGCAGCGAGGCCATGCTCCTGGCCACGCACGACCTGGCCATGGTCCGCCGCCTGTGCTCGCGCGTCATCCTGATCGACGACGGCCGCACCGTCGCCGCCGGCCCGACATCCGCTATCCTGGACGACCACGCCCTGCTCGTGCGGCACGGTCTGGCATAGCGGCCGCTATGTTCGCCGGTACCGGTACGCGTTATACCACAATTGTACTTCCTTGCACTTTGTTGTACTTTTCACAGCGAATTCTGGGGAAGTACAATGCATTACTATTGACAGTGGTATCGAAGGTCAGGTGTTGTACCGGTAGCATTAATGGAATGATGGAATGATGGAATGAAAGCCTCACCGCCCGGTCGTCATGTAGCTCGAGCAGAGCAACGGCGGCTTTAGCGCGAATATCCGCCCGGGGATGCTTCAGGAAACCGGCAACAGGCAGAACGGCCCTCGGACTTCCGGTTCGTCCGAGTCCCGCAATGGCCCACGGATGATAGAGGTTGGCGTTGGACCTGTTCTGGAGGACGGCCAGAAGGGGATCGACGCTCTTGTCCCCAAAACTCAGGACCGCCTGAAGCATCTCTGCTTCGCTCGCGCGAGGTATGGCCTCGACGATAGGCTGTACAGCCTGATCGTCGCCCAGTTCGGCCAAGGCTTTCGCGGCCGCGACGAGCAGGCCTGCTCTCCTGGTCTTGAGTATTTCAATCAGCGGGGCGATCGCCCTCTTGTCCATGTTCTTGGCCAGGCCCGCCGCGGCTGCTTCACGGACCCATTCCTCTTCGAAAGCGTCCTGTAGCACACTCAAGAGCACCTTGCCGGATTCCTCTCCACCAATGGCAGCGAGGTCTTCGACGGCGCCCTTGCGGGTCTCCCAATCGTCCGCTTTAAGCAGGGCAGCCTTGGCTTCTATCTCCTTGGACGAATCGCCTCCGGCTAAAACCGATGTCCATACGGTCGCAGACATGACTGCTATTGCCAGCATGAAGGTGCGTGCCATATTCGATTCACTCAGTGTAGTGTGGCGTTCCTGAAAATGCACCGGAAAAGCACCTCAAAAGCGCCTAATCGCTGACTATTCCGACTTTCGGTGCGAGTTGCATATTCCGAATGCCCGGTTCCCAATTCCCGGCTCCCGGTTCCTGTTCCAGCCAGGCGGGGCGGCCTCAGCGCAGGCGGGTGCGCATGTCCATGAAGGCCTTGGCTCGCGGGTCGCCCTGGGAGGGGGCGTAGCCGGCGTGGCGGCTGGTGACGGCCGCCTGTGCTTTCTTGACGCGTTCGCTGGTCAGCGGGTGGGTCTGGAACATTTCGGCGAACTTGCTCTCGTCCTTTTCGCCCAGCGACATCAGGAACTGCAGCGTCTCGACCATGCCCCAGGGGTTGAACCCTGCCCGCTCCATATAGGCGATGCCCAGATCGTCGGCCTGGTATTCGTCCTTGCGGCTGTACTTGAGCACGGCCATGTTACCGACGACGGAGGTGGCGGCCTTGGCGATGTCGGCTTTGTCGCCGGCGAGTTGTCCGGCCAGTTCCACCAGGAGTCCGGCGCCCATCTGCCGCTGCATGCCCTGGATGTTGTGCCGCGCGCAGATGTGCCCGATCTCGTGCCCGAGCACGGCCACGAGCTGCCGCTCGTTGGTCAAGCTGCCGAAGAGGCCGGCCGTCACGAAGACCTTGCCGCCCGGAAGCGCAAAGGCATTGGGCGTCTTGGTGGCGACGAGCTGGAACTCCCAGGGCAGCTCCGGCCGATCGCTGACGGCCGCCACTTTCTTGCCCAGCGTCTGCACGTAGTTCTGAAGGGCTGCGTCAGGCACCTTGCCGCCGAACTCCTTCTCGAACTGCGGCGCCGACTCGATGCCCATCGCCACTTCCTGCTGCTCGGAGATGAGGCTCAGCTCGGGCTTGCCCGTGACGGGGTTGACACTGCAGCCCGCCGCTGCCGACAGCACCATCGCCACGACCGCAACATTCAGAACGAGACTC
Source organism: Planctomycetaceae bacterium (assembly GCA_039680605.1). Taxonomy (NCBI): domain Bacteria; kingdom Pseudomonadati; phylum Planctomycetota; class Planctomycetia; order Planctomycetales; family Planctomycetaceae; species Planctomycetaceae bacterium. Next base: position 35,754 of record JBDKTA010000068.1, read on the forward strand.
GTCCGCATGGTGACTCTCCTTGTATTTGACCGGGCCCAGCCTACCGCGCCCCCCAAGCGGCCGTCAAGCGGGGGCGAGCCGGATTGCAGGTTTGCGACTTTCGAGGAAGAGCCTGTTGCGTGTCTCTTAGATCGCCGCGATCCTGCTACGGTACGTCTTCCAGACATGGGCATCCACTGCCGGGGGTGGGAGTCGAACCTGCCTGCCGGCAGGCAGGCCCACACGGGGCGTAAGCCCCTCGAGATTTTGAACCTGCCCGCCGTGGCGGGCCTGCCCGCGCATCATTCACAGGATGGGTAATTGTTTCGAATCCATTCTCGGCCAGAACCAGTCTTCAGCTCCCGCTCTCGTTGCCGTGCTTGGATCCGGCTTGGGAAGACCTCGCTGTGGATCACGACAAACGGCCCTCTGCCTCTTGTGGATAAATTGTAGCCTCTATTGTGCTGAAGAAGCCTGCGCTCAAGATTATCCGTTAGCCCGATATAGAGCTGTCCGTTCTTGATGCTTCTCAAGACATATGTTGTCCAGACCTGCTTCACCCACTGCCGGGGGTGGGAGTCGAACCCACACGGGGCGTAAGCCCCTCGGGATTTTGAATCCCGCGCGTCTGCCAGTTCCGCCACCTCGGCGCTTTGCGTTTCAACCCCTACAAGTATAGCGTTTTCGCCTTATTTGCAAGGGTTTTCACGTCGGCCCGCATTGTCGCCTATCCGTCCATTGGAGTCTACAGGAATCGGGGAAAATCTGCCAAGCCACCAGCAGAGAACGCATTTGTCTGATTGGAGTAAATGCGGCCTTCGGCAACAACGCCCATAATATCGCATGGGAGGAGTGTTTTGAATTGACATATCTCGAATGCGTGGTAGCATGCTTTGAGTCGTATTCCTGAGCAATTGCCCCGTTGAGTGTCCCAGGAGAAGCCGCCGGCGAATCAGAGGCGGTTGGGAAGCAGAGACGGAGGCGGGCATATCTGTTTCGGGAAAAGTTCCACTTGTACTGATCCCAGGCCTGTTTTCATGGTCCAATCGAAAGGAGCCGGATGATGCGTATGCGCGGACTTATCGCAGTGGCCGTCATGTTGACGGTAGTAGGCGGCGCTCAGGGCGGAGCCTACCTGATGATCACGGATTTCCACACCACCGGGGTGCTGGATGAGCAGGGAACACAGGCCAACGCCATTGACCTCGAAGCCGCGGGCAATGTCAAGACGCTGGCCCAGTTCAAGCAGGACGTGGCCACGGCCTTCAATAACGGCCTTGGCGGCGTGATTACCTTCGACGACCCGATGGGCTACATGAACGACTCGGGCCCCAAAGTCATCGGCTACGGTACGGCCGGCAGCGGGCGCGGGTACAACTTTACCGGCGGAGCTGGACTGAACAACAGCAATTACATGGACGAACCGCTCAAGGCCCTGTACGGCGTCAGCCAGGACAAGACTCTGCAGATCGGGGTTGCCCGCTGCCTCGAGGCCTGGACGCTGGGCGCCTCCTATGTGGGAGTCTCGGGGCCGAGCGTCCTGAACCCATCGGTCAACGGCGGTGCCACTTCCTCTGCCTCTGGGGCCTGCATGACGCCGGAAACGAACTACTGGAGCGGCGACAACAGCAAGGAAACGCTCAGTTTTGGCGCCGGCGTGGTGGAACTGAGTTTTGTGCTTCTGTCAGCCACGCAAAACGTTAACGTGTGGGTAAAGTACGCCGATGGCAGCCTTGGCGATGTCCGCACGATCACGCAGACCGCGGGCGAGGATGTGTTTGTTCATTTTGCCGGTACGGCAGGCAACAACATCGTCGAGATGACCTGGGACAGCGACGTGGCGCGTCCGGCCATTGACGACATGGCCTTCCTGATGACCGGCTGGGACACTGTCCCAGAACCGGCGACCATGAGCCTGATGGCTATGGGTGGGCTGGCGGCTTTGATCCGTCGCCGCAAAGCTTGATACGGAGAGGTAGGCGTTAATCTCAGCGGGCGGTCTTCGGGCCGCCCGCTGTACGCGCAGGCAAAATCTTTGAGAGCTACAGCGGGGGCATGGGGGGCGGGGGGCCTTTTTGCCCTTCGACGTGCCACTGGCGCATCTTGCGGGAGTAGTCCCACTCGATCAGGTAATTGTTCAGCTCCTGCGACAGGGCCTTGTTGTCCGTCGAGAACTCGAAGGGGTAGCGCGTGATTGCAGTCAGCGCCCGCTGGATCGCGCGGCGGGCCAGGGGAGACTGTTCGGTTTTGAGCGCCTCGATCAGGTCCGGGATCGAGTAGAACGCGTTGAGCGAGCCCAGCGAATTGGCGGCCGAGGCGCGAACCTGCTCGTGCGGGTCCTTGAGCAGCCCCCGCAGTTGCGGGCAGTACTTCGGGTCCTCGAGCTGGCGGATCGGGCGGGGGGGCGTGATCTGCCGGATGGCGACGGCCGCCGCCTGGCGGATCTGGTGCTGGGGCGACTTGCCCGCTTCGACGATCACCTCGTCACGGCGCGGCCAGTCTTTCACTTTGGCCAGCGCCATCACGGCGGCGGCGGAGATTTGCGGCGCGGGGGAGCGTGCGGCCTGGGCGAGCAGTTCGCCGCTGCGGTTGGTCTGCATGGCCGCCAGCGTGTCAGCGGCGGCAAGGTTGCCGGACATCAGCGCCTCGGCCAGCGAGGCCTCGTTGCGGCGGTGTGCGTAGCCCACGGCGGCGCCGATCACCACCACCAGGGCCAGGCCCGCCAGCAGGATTTTCAGGCGCCGGGACATCATTGCAGCATCCTCAGTTGCCCCACAGATCCGGGCGCGTGTCGGGGTCGATCTCGACGGCCGTTCGCGACATAACGCGTCCGTCGATATAGAGCACGTTGGCCTGGAGAAGGTCGCCCGTGGCGTGCCGCGCGCCCAGACCGGTGGCCGCGTCGCCGAAGATTTCCAGTGCGGCCTTGGGGTCGTCGGGGTCGTCGTTGTTGGCGACGAGGCTCTTGTAGTCCAGCGCGCAGATGCCGTCGGGTCGGGTGGAGAACACGGAGAGTTTCATGCGGCTGTTCATACCGTAGCTGAACTCGACAGGCTCGGTGGAGGCGGGGGGTTCGGCGGCGCCGCCACCGCCGTCGGCGGGCGCAGGAAACTCCGGCCACTTGTGGGCGGTGTACCACGGATAGTTGACGCCGAAGTGGTAATAGCTGTTGTCGAGCTGTCCACCGGGTGAACTGGCAGGATAGGCCTCCGGGGCCGAGCCGAGGTAGAAGGCGCTCATGGCGTCAGTGTAGTACCACGGGTGCAGTTGCCAGTCGAACCGCTCGCTGTGGCGGTCGCCGGCGACGGGGTAAAGAAGCCGGTCGTTGTGCCGCCACATGTTGCCGTCGTACGACGTCCAGTACCGCAGTTCGTGAACGGCTCCGCCACCGGCGCCGGTCCAGGGTCCGCCGTCAGTGTGCAGGCCGCGTAGGCGCCCGGCGATGAAATAGGTCGTCGGCACGAACCGCGGCGGGCGAGGCTGTTCCACGCCGTCGATGAACCAGTAGAACGTGCTCCAGCTGCCGTAGTGGGGCGGCGTGGAGTGTCCGCGCGGGCTCAGGGTGATCGTGACGTTCGTTCCGCCGGTAACGGTCTCGAACTTGAACTCGACTCCGGCGAAGCGATTGTAGTCGCCGTGATATCGCCCCGGCGTGGTATTGGGCATGGCATGCCATCCGTCATCGACGACGTAGAAGGGCATGGGCATCTCGGGCTTGGGCGGCTCGGGCGTGGCGGGTTGGTTGAGGAAGTCGCTCTTCCACAAGGCCTGGTCGAAGTCGCCGCCCTCGGGACAGCGGAAGATGATCGGCGTGTCGGTGTACTTTGCAAGACGGTCCTGCCATACGCCTACGGGCATGGCGCCGGTGTAGTCGCCCCGGAACATGTGGTACGCCTGTCCGATGCGCCCGAGGTTATTCAGGCACGTCAGGCGGTTCATCCGCGACGTGAAGCTCTGAACCGACGGCAGTAGCAGCGTCACCAGAACGGCGATGACTGCGACTACAACGAGCAATTCCGAGAGAGTGAAACCGCAGGCCTTTGACAGCTTCACTGCCCGCTCCTTCCATCCGGCAAGGCGATCGACCGAGGGCGCTGCCGTGATCATCCATGCACCCTCAAGCTATCACTTATTATAAACCGTCGCCGCCCGCAGTCAGGAGCTTCCTTTTCTTGTTTTTGGCATATTTTTTCGGAATGGGTGACATGGCGACGCGATGCCTTCCTTGCAGTACCTTCCGCGCATGAGAATTGTCCGAAATCCGAAATTGGTTGCGGCACTGCCCCCGCGATGCGGTTGATCATTCACGCTAGCCCGAAAACTGCATGAACCGCAGAGATCGCAGAGTACACAGAGAAGCGAATGGCTTTCTGTAAGTTTCTTTGCTCAAAACACCTCTGCGGCCTCTGCGATCTCCGCGATGAAATATCCGCCCTAGAGGTTCAAGGGGCTGACATAGTCGCCCTTGGCGGCCTGGAGTGTTTCGAGCCTCTTGCGTTGGGCAGCGAGTTCCTGGAGGACGGCCGGCGGGATCTCGGGCTCGTTGCGGTAGATGGCCTCGATGCGATCGATCTTGGCGAGGTTCTCGGGAATGCGGATTGTGAACTGCTCGACGTAGTCCTGCTGCGTGTAATCTTTGTCGAGCAGTTTCTTGAACAGCGGGGCGAGGTCCTGGTACAGCGGGAGACGCCCGGTGGGGGCCTCGATGGCCTGCACCTCGTTGTGCGAGCGAAGCTCCATCCACTTGACCCAGACCATCTTGTCCAGCCGCGTATTGAGATACTCGCCGCCGGCGTTCTTGAGGTAGTAGTTGGTGCCGTAAATTCGCGGCGCGTTGGCGGCGAGCTTGTCGCCGAAGTTCAGGTTGTTGGCGATATACCGCCCGATCGGGATGGCCACGAACTGCATGATGCTCATCAGATCGAAGGTGCGCACGCCGGTCTTGCCGACGGTGGCGGCCGTCGTTTCCGACTCGAGCGATGCGCCCATCGTCACGATGCCGTGCGTCCAGTTGAAGCTCTCCTGCACCGGGACGGAGGTGTCGCTGTCGCGTCCGCCGTACATGATGCCGCCGATGACGACGCCCGCGGGGTCGTTCCACTTGGGGTCGAGATTGGCCAGGTCCGTCAGACGCACGGTGTATCGCGCATTGGGGTGGGCCGCGGGAATCTCCACGCCGGTTGGGTCCTTCATGCCCTGGGTCCACGCGCCGGCGAAGTTCTCGCCTTGTGCGGGCAGCTCGCGCCCCATGCCCAGCCAGTAGGGGTTGGAGTCGTTGACCAGCACGTTGGAGAAGATGACTTCGCCGGGCTTGGTCAACAGATCGTAGATCGCCGGGTCGTCTTTGGGATTGACGTCGCGGATGATGCCGAAGATGCCGGCCTCGGTGTTCACGCAGCGCGCCTGCCCGTCGATGATCCGCAGGTACGCCAGGTCGTCGCCGAGGATGGTCTCGCCGCCGAGCATGGCGGTGGAGGTCTTGCCGCAGGCGCTGGGGAAGGCGCCGGTGAAGTACGTCACCCGCCCGCCCGGTCCGTGAACGCCCATGATGAACATGTGCTCGGCCAGCCAACCTTCGCGGTCGGCCTTCTGAATCGCCAGGCGCAGGGCGAGTTTCTTAAGCCCGACGGTATTGCCGGCGTACTGCGTGTTGACCGAGAGCACCATGTCCTGCGTGATGTCGATATAGATGCGCTTGTGCTCGACGTCGCTGCTGGTGAGGCGCTCGTCGACGGCCCCGGTGGCGTGCAGGAAGCGGAAGAAATCGCCGCTGCCGGCGAGCTTCTTGAACTGCTCATAACCGGGGCGGTACAGCAGGTCTTCGCTATGCACGACGTACGCCGAATCCGTGATCTGGGCGCACTGGGTGCTGAACGCCGAGTTCAGCGGACCGAGGCTGTAGAACCGCACGAACATGGTGCGGCCTTTCATCGAGCCCGTGAAGTACCCGCGGATTTCGGTCAGTCCTTCGTCGCGGTCGATCGAGCGGAGACGCTTGCCCAGCGTCATGCCCTTGGGCACGAGGTACTTGGTCACTTCAGTGTCGCGGCCCTGGTCGTTGACCATGGCGCTCTGGAAACCGTCGAAGTGTACGCTGTGACCGGGGGTCTTGAGGGCGGTCTCTTCGCGCTGGGCCAGGGCCTGGCGGCGGACCCACGCCATATCGGCCGGATCGTCGCAGAGAACCTTGACGGCGTCGGGTTGGCAAAGCGAGACGGCGTCGGCCACGAAGGCGTTGAGCTTGTCGTTGGCAAGCTTCTCAAGGTTGGCCATGCTGACGGCATCGAGTTTTGATTGCAGGATGTCTTTGTGTTTGGTGTCCATGGTCTTCCGTTCGTGGTAAGGAGCCTTCCGTGTCGACATTTGCCCAGGCCCAGCGGCGGCCACGCGTCGCCGTGCGGCGGGCAGGGCTTTATACGCAAGAAAAGCCTGTTCGTCAAGCCATAGGTGGGGGAAAAGAAAATGCGAAACTCGAAATACGAAATTCGAAACAAACAGCAAACAACGCAAGGGGCAAACAACAAGGCGGAAACTTCACGACAGGCGCCTTGCTTCTTTGTTTGCTTTATTGTTTCCTGTTGTCAGTTCCTTGTTTCGGATTTCGATATTCGGGTTTTGGATTTGTCTTTATGCCTGAGCGTCTGGCCTACATGGGCGGCACCTTCGACCCGGTGCATAACGGGCACCTTTCGATTGCGCGGGCGGTGGCTCAGCGACTCTCCGTCGACCGCGTGACGTTTGTCCCGGCAGCAGCGCCGCCGCACAAGAGCGGCGGAACCGTCGCGGGCAAGGAGGACCGCCTGGCCATGCTCGAACTGGCCGTCGGCGATCAGCCGCTGCTGGCGGTCAGTCGGATCGAGCTCGATCGCCCCGGGCCCAGCTACACCCGCGACACGCTTGTGGAACTGCGCCGCCTGGCGGGGCCCGGGCCCGAACTGGTATGGATCATCGGCGCCGACATGCTGGCCGACCTTCATCTGTGGCATCGCGCCGATGAGGTCGTGGACCTGGCGACGATCGTTACTGCCGTGCGCAGCCCTTGGGACCGGCGGCTGGAGCAGATCTTTCAGCGGCTGTCAGGGAGTTTTACGATCGAGCAGGTGGCGAGGCTTCGGCAAGGGGTTCTGAGCACGCCGCTGGCGGATGTCTCGTCGACGCTGGTGCGTGCTCGGGTGTCGGCGGGGCAATCGGTTGCCGAGCTGGTTCCGCCCGCCGTCAGCGACTATATCGCCGCGCACGGGCTCTACCGCCGGGCGCACTGAGTTACGAGCGGGGGAAAAATCGCGGCGGAGGCATCGCGCAATAGAATCTCCCCCGCGTGCTTGTCGGGCACGCAGGGGAGATTCGCCAGCACGGGCTGCAACAGGGACAACTCGGGGTTCTATCGGCTGGTCATGACCAGCACTTCGACGCGGCCTTCACGACGAAGCTTTGCGTCGCCGCAGTCGATCATCTTGATGCGGTCTCTGGGGACGCCGGCGCTGACAAGTTCATCCCGCACCGCGTTGGCGCGGCAGCGTTCGAGCTTGCGGTCTTTGCAGATCGAGCGTTCGGGCACGTCGATCCCGACGACGAGCGACGGGTTGCGTTTGACGTACTCGGCGATCTCGTTGATCATGCCGCGCTGGGTGTCCATGATCTCGCAGCTCTTTCCGCTGAACCAGAACTCGCGGTACGACGCCCAGCAGCGGATCTCGCCGGCGGGGCCTTCGGAACCGGCCGGACCGGCTTCGCCGGCTTCACCGGCAGGACCAGCGGGTCCAGCAGGACCGGCTACGCCGGCAGTGGTCGGGCCTTTGTCGCCTTCAGGACCACTGGGGCCGGAAGGACCGGCGGGGCCTTGAGGTCCGCGAGGACCGGCAGGACCCACCAGCGTCGGGCCTTTGGGACCCATGGGGCCCGCTTCGCCCGTGCGACCGGCGGGGCCTTCAGGACCGGCAGGACCGGCGACGCCGGGTTCGCTCTCGCCGACAGCGCCGGGCGATCCGGTAGCGCCTTGCGGGCCTTGCGGGCCTGCAGGACCTGCAGGACCGGCGGGACCGCGCACGTAGTCGCCGACGGGGCCTCGGGGACCGGCCGGGCCAGTGGCGCCCTTAGGTCCGCGCGGGCCTTGCGGTCCGGCCTCGCCCGCCAGAGCGCGGCCTGCCGGGCCACGCGGGCCCTTCATTCCTGGAGGTCCGGGGGGGCCTTCAGGTCCTTGCGGTCCTGCCGGACCGACAAGGTCGAACCGGCATCGTTCCTTCGGCGGGCAGTTCTTAGAGTCCTTGTCGCCAAAACAGACCCCGCACCCGCCCGCCAACGCCAGGCCCGCGACCATTCCCACAAGAGTCAATGCGCCCACAATTCTGCTTCTTGACATGATCCAGTTCCTCCCTTCGTTGTCCAAAACGTTTTTGACGCGGTTGAACCCCCCAAGGGTGCAAGCCCCGTCTGCTGATCAGGCTCTCCGGCACTTCCGGATGCCATCTGAACTCCCCATTTAGCGTGGAGGCATTACGGCCTCCCCCATCCGACAAATATTCTATGCCAAGTCAAAGCGCGAAATGGGCAGAAGTTTGAAAAGTCTTTCCGGTTCGAAAAGCGATTGCCTCTGAGGCATCACGTGTTCTTCTTGCCGGCGCCCTTTGCTTTTTCATTGCGGATGACGTTTGCGCGGCGGGCCCAGGCGTCCCACTGGGCGGCCAGCGTCGCGGCGAGAGCGGGCTTCTCCGCCGCCAGGTTGTGCAACTCCGTGCGGTCGGCCTTGAGGTCGTACAGTTCCCACGGACCCTTGTGCCCGAGGCGCACGAGCTTCATGTCGCCGGTGCGCACCGCCGCGTTGCCTTCGTGTTCCCAGAACAGGGCCTCGCGCTGAACGGGCTTGTTGTCGAACGCTGGTGTAAGGCTGCGCCCTTCCATCGGCAGGATGGCCTGGCCGTTGAACTTCGCGGGGTACGCGGCGCCGCCGACGTCTGCACAGGTGGGCATGATGTCGATCACGTGCCCCACCTGGTGCCGCAAGCCGGGCGTGCGGATGCCCGCCGGCCAGTGCGCAATCAGCGGCGTGGCGATCCCGCCCTCGTGGTTGAAGTGCTTGTATCGCCGCAGCGGCGTGTTCGACAGCGTCGCCCACGACTGCCCCTGGAATACGGTCGATCGAGGTCCGCCCGGCGGGTCGCCCTGAAGGATCCCGTTGGGCCCGCTCTCGGCGTTGCCGCCGTTATCGGACATGAACAAGATCAGCGTGTTGTCCAGCACCCCGCGCTTCTCCAGCGAGCCCACCAGCCGCCCGATTGACGCGTCCATGCGCGCTACGGTAGCCGCATAAATCGCCATGATGTGGTCGAAGCGATCTCGCTCCCTGGCGTCGAGGCTTTCCCAGGCCTTGACCGTGTCCGGGCGCGGCGACATCGCCCAGGCCTTGTCGACGATGCCCATCTCGATCTGCCGCCGGTGGCGCTCGATGCGAAGGGCGTCCCAGCCGTCCTTGTACTTGCCGCGAAAACGCGCGATCGCGTCGGCAGGGGCCTCGAGCGGAAAGTGCGGCGCATTGTGCGCCAGGTACAGAAAGAACGGTTTCTTCGCCGCGATTCCCTCATCGATGAACTTGATGCCGTAGTCGGTCCAGAGATCGGTGCTGTACCAGCTCCTGGGCAGCTCCGGGCCGTGGTTGTCGAGCTTCCTGCCGTTGAGGTAGAGCTCGGCGCGCTTGTCGTTATCGTAGTAAAACCCGCCGGCGGGGGCGTTGAGGCTGCGGTCGAAGCCCCGCTGCCAGGGAACCACGCCGTGATTCTGCCCCACGTGCCACTTGCCCGATATCGCCGTGAAGTACCCCGCCCCGCGCAGCACCTCGGCGATCGTCACGCAACGATTGTTCAGCCGCCCGCGATAGCCCGGCTGACCGTCGTCGGCGACCATGTGCCCGACGCCTGCCTGGTGCGAGTACAGTCCTGTCAACAGCGATGCGCGCGTGGGGCAGCATCGACCCGTGTTGTACACCTGGGTGAACCGCAGCCCGCGCGACGCCAGGGCGTCGATGTGCGGCGTGGGAATCTCGCCGCCGTAACAGCCGATGTCGGAGAAGCCCATGTCGTCAACAAGCACCACGACGATGTTCGGTTTGGCCGCGGCACCGTCGCCGCCGCCCCCGCGCGCCCACGACGGCAGCACCAGCGCCCCGGCCCCAACGGCAGCGGCCTTGAGAACATCACGACGAGATAAAGACGATGCGCCGCTCATGTCGGAGACTCCTTTACATGCTCACGCGGTCATCAGCATACATCGGTGATGGGGGCAATGAAAGCCTATGGAGTGCGGCAGCAGCAGCTGCCGCTTTGGAAGTTGTTCCCCAGCGGCGAGCCGCGTTGCTCTACGAGACAAGTCCATTCCCAAAACTGCCAAAGCGGCAGCTGCTGCTGCCGCACTCCATAGTTCGCTCTTTCTTTGGATCTGTTCACGCCTGCGCAGGCGGCTGGCGTTGGAGCGGGGCTACCAGCTTGAAGCGGCTGCCGCGGCCGGGGAGGGAATCGATCTCCATTTTGCCGCCGAGCAGGTCGAGCCTTTCGCGGACGCTGAAGAGCCCGAACCCGCCGCCTTTGCCGGCCTTGGCGGCCAGGGCGGCAGGGTCGAATCCGGCGCCCTCGTCGGCGACGGTGACTTCGATCTGCGAATCCGACCATCGGACGTGAACGTGCGCCGAGCGAGCGTGGGCGTGTTTGACGGCGTTGAAGAGCAATTCCTTGACCGACTGGAACAGCAGAATGATCATGTCCTCGGGACCCGGTGCGTCGTCCCCGTCGGCATGGACATCCACGCGCAGGCCGTGCTTGTGCTGCATCCAACGTCCCAGCCACTCCAGGCCGGCGATCAGCCCGCCCTCGTGGAGGATCGGCGGGGAAAGATCCCCCGTCAGCGACCGCGAGCACTCGATGGACTGGTCGAGCAGCTCCCGCACGTCCACCGCGGCCTTTTGGGTCTTGGGATCGCTTGATCGCTCCAACGGGACGAGGCGGAACTTGGCGCCGACCAGGAGCTGCTGGAGGTCGTCGTGAAGCACCTCGGCCAGGCGGCGCCGCTCGCGCTGCTCGACCAGCGTCAGTTCCGACGCCAGATGCGCCAACTGGATCGAGCGGTCGCGAAGGGCGTCCTGGGCGCGCTTGGCCTCGGTGATGTCGATGCCCATCTCCATGATCAGGGACGAACCGTCGGAATCAGTGAAGGGAAAGTCGAAGATGTCATACGTGTGGCCGTTTGGGCCGGTCCACTCCCAGTGGTGGGGGGCGTGGGTCTTGAAAACGGTGAAGGTTTCGCAATCTTCGCACGGCTGCGTGCGCTCGAAGAGGTACTCGTAGCACCGCCGGCCATGGGATTTTCCAAAGTTCTCCTCGAAGAACCGGTTGGCAAAGGGTACGTAGTAATCCCTATTCAGCAGGACGACGTAGACCGGCAGGGTCTCCAGCACGTCGAAGAGGCGCTGGCGTTCGCCCTTGGCGGCGTCGGTGGCCTTGGCCAGTTCGATGGTTCTCTCGATGACGCGGCGTTCGAGTTCGTCGTGCGCCTGCCGCAGGGCTTCCTGGGCCCGCACGTTGGCCTCGTGCAGGCGGATGGAACTGATCCCGACCGACACGTCGTCAGCCAGTTCCGCCAGCAGGCGCGTCTGCTCATCGGTGAAGCCCTCGGGCAGCGTGGAATAGATCGAGATCGCGCCCATTGCCTTGCCGCGGGACATCAGCGGCAGGACCAGCGAGGAGGCATAGCCGCGTTTGACGGCTTCGCTGCGCCAGGGCAGGAACTTGGGGTCGGTCTGCATGTTGCGGCAGGTGGCGGGCTTTCCCGAGCGGATGGCAGTGCCGGTGGGTCCGCGCCCTCGCGGCGTATCGGCCCAGCTAAGTTGCAGCGTTTCAAGGTAGCCTTGCTCGAATCCCGCCGAGGCGACCGGCCGGACGCTCTTGCCGGGGTCGTCGTGTGCGAATCCGATCCAGACCATGGCGTGGCCACAGTCCTCGATGATGATCTTGCAGACTTCCTGGAGATACTGGTCCTCGTTGACGGCGCGGGTCATGGCCTGGCTGGAGTGCCGCAAGGCTACCAGCGTGCGGTTGAGGATGCCCAGCTCATTCTCGGCTGCCTTGCGGGCGGTGATATCGGTGAAGATCACGGCAAACTGCAGCGGGGCCGGCTGGTAAGCAAATACCTCGTACCATCGCCCCAGTGCGGCGGAGTAGTTCTCGAACCGGCAGGCCTCGCCGGTCAGGGCCACCTTGCCGTAGGTGTCGATCCAATGCTGCTCCGTCTGGGGCAGGACCTCCAGCACGCGCTTGCCGATGATCTCTTCCCGCCTGAGCCCGGTCAACTGCTCGAAGGCCGGATTGACATCGAGGAACCGGTAATCCACCGGCCGTCCCGTTTCATCAGTGACGACCTCATGCAGGGAGAATCCCTCGACCATGTTGGTGAACAGCGAGTGGAAGCGCTTTTCGCTCTCGGTCAGGGCTTGCTGAGAGCGGCGTTTCTCCGTCACGTCGTGAAAGACCAGCACGGCCCCGATCACCTCGCCGGCGGCGTCGCGGATGGGAGCTGCGCTGTCCTCGATGGGCACTTCGCTGCCGTCTCGGCGGCGCAGGGCGGTGTGGTTGGCCAGCGTCAGGGCCTTCTTCTCGCGAAGGACCTTGCCGACCGGGTCGCCCGCCGGCTGCCCCGTTCGCTCGTCGATAATGTGGAAGACCGACGTGACAGGTTGGCCGGCGGCCTCCGATTCGTTCCAGCCGGTTACCGAGGCGGCTTCGGGATTGAGGAAGGTCACTCGCCCCTGTGCGTCGGTGGCGATGACGGCGTCGCCGATGCTGGTCAGCGTGACGCGCAGCCACTCGCGCTGGCGCTGCAGCTCCTCCTCGCCCGCTTTGTGCGGGGTGACTGGAACAGCGGGGAATTGAGCCATGGCGTGGCCTTTCGCGGGCTAATGTTGCCTCAGTATCATTCATTCAGACTATCAAAATTCAGTGGCAGTCTAAATAGGAAAAAGGCTGCAAATTGAATAGGGGAAATACCTAAGACAGGAGCTCGCCTCCAGTCGCAGGCACACACCTTCGTCCTTTCGCCGGGCATATCGAATTCTCTTGCTCGCTCGGCGCTGGTTCGTTATCATCCGTGCATCATCGAGAGTGCGCGAGGGTTCTGGCCCGACGACCGCACGGCAACCTGTCGCGGACGATGTTGGAAAGCGATAAGGTGCCGCAGCCATCCCGCAAGGGGCCGATGTGACCCGCTCCGCAGCGGGTAAACAAGCCGAAACTTTGCGATGTTGGCGCCTCTCCTTGCGAGAGGTTTTTTTATGTGAAAACCAGTAATCAGAAATCAATAACCGGGCAACACACAGCAGTGATTACTGATTACCGATTACTGATTACTTGACTCTCAAGAAGGAGTAAGCAGCAACATGACTGATTCCGCCAACTACCGCCTTGGCACCAAGGCCCTTCACGCTGGGCAGGAGCCCGATCCGGCCACGCTCTCGCGAGCCGTGCCCATCTACGCCACCAGCAGCTATCTGTTCAAGAGCACCGACCATGCGGCCGCGCTGTTTGGGCTGCAGGAATTCGGCAACATCTACACCCGCCTGATGAACCCCACCAACGACGTGCTGGAGAAGCGCCTGGCCGCCCTCGACGGCGGCGTCGGCGGCCTGGCGTTCGCCAGCGGGATGGCCGCCATCACGGCCGCGGTGCTGACCATCACGCACTCGGGGCAGAACTTCATCGCCTCGACGAGCCTCTACGGCGGGACGTGGACGCTGTTCTCGCAGACGCTCAAGAACCTGGGCGTCGAGGTGCGGTTCTTCGACCCGGACAAGCCCGAGCTGATCCGCAAACTGGCCGACGCCAACACGCGCTGCGTGTACCTCGAGTCGATCGGAAACCCCAAGAACGACGTGCCGGACCTGGCGGGAATCTGCTCGACCGCCCACAGCCTGGGCCTGCCGGTCATCGTCGACAACACCGTCACCACGCCGGTGCTGCTGCGCCCCATCGAGCACGGGGCCGATATCGTCGTGTACTCGACGACCAAGTTCATCGGCGGACACGGCGTACATGTCGGCGGGGCCATCGTCGACAGCGGGCGATTCCGCTGGGCGGACGACCCCAAGCGCTGGCCGGAGTTCTGCGCGCCGGACCCGTCGTATCACGGCATGGTCTTTGCCGAGGCGCTGGCGCCCATGGGCAACATCGCCTATATCATCCACATTCGCACCCACTGGCTGCGCGACACCGGGGCGTGCATGAGCCCCTTCGCCGCGTTTCTGTTCCTGATGGGCCTGGAGACGCTGCACCTGCGCATGCCCAGACACTGCCAGAACGCCCAGACGCTGGCCCAGTGGCTCGAGAAGCACCCCGCCGTCGAAAAGGTGACCTACGCGGGCCTGCCCAGCAGCCCCTATCACGCCAACGCGCGGCGGTACCTGCCCGGCGGGGCCGGCGCGATCGTCGGCTTCGATATCAAGGGCGGCAAAGACGCCGGCGTCAAGTTCATCAACGCCGTAAAGCTCGCCAGCCACCTGGCCAACATCGGCGACGCCAAGACACTGGTGATTCACCCGGCCTCGACGACGCACCAGCAGCTCAGCGAAGACGAGCAACGCGCCGCCGGCGTGACGCCTTCGTACATCCGCATGAGCGTGGGCATCGAAGATGTCGAAGACATCCGCGAAGACCTCGACCAGGCCCTCAAGGCCTCGCAGGTTTGACCGGGAAGATTCACCGCGGAGATCGCGGAGATCGCGGAGAAAGACAGAGAAAGGAATGATGGAAGAATGGAAGCTGACGTTCGGCGCGTACCCAGTATTCCATCCTTCCAGTATTCCACTATTCCCTGTCCCTATCCCCCTCTGCGTTCTCTGCGACCTCTGCGGTGAGATGGATTTAGAATGACCGAAAGTTTCCAAAGTTCGGATTCGATTCGCGGGGTTGGGCCGCTGCGCCATGCGCGGCGGGCGGTGTTCGATCAGCCGCTGACGCTGGAACGCGGCGGGCGGCTCGAGCAGATCGAAGTCGTCTACGAAACGTACGGCCGCCTCAACGCCGCAGCCGACAACGCGGTCTGGATCTGCCACGCCCTGTCGGGCGATTCGCACGTGGCGCGCCACGACGAAGGCGACGATGCGGGCTGGTGGGACCTGGCGGGTTTCGTCGGGCCCGGCTGCCCGATCGACACCGACCGCTATTTCGTGATCTGCCCCAATATCCTGGGCGGCTGCCGCGGAACGACCGGGCCGGGAAGCCTCAATCCCGCAACGGGCAAACCGTATGGACCGGCGTTCCCGACGATCACCATCGGCGACATGGTCGAAGTGAACCGGCGCCTCATGAACCACCTGGGCATCCGCAAGCTCCTTGCCGTCATCGGCGGCTCGATGGGCGGCCACCAGGTGCTCCAGTGGGCCGCGCGGTACGGCGACGAGATGGCCGGCGTGATTCCGCTGGCGTCGTCGGCGCGGTTGAGCAGCCAGGCGCTGGCGTTCGACGTGGTCGCCCGCAACGCGATTTTGCGCGACCCGCACTTTTTCGGCGGCGAATACTACGACAAGATCGCCGGTCCCAGCGTCGGCCTGGCGATTGCCCGCATGATCGGGCACATCACGTACCTCTCGCGCGAGGCGATGCAGGAGAAGTTCGAGAGCGACCGCCTGGCCCCGCGCGACGTGGCCATCGAGTTTGAAAAAGAGTTCTCCGTCGGCACGTACCTGGGCTACCAGGGCAGCAAGTTCGTCGAGCGGTTCGACGCCAACAGCTACATCGCCCTGTCGATGGCGATGGACCTGTTCGACCTGGGCGCCACGCCCGAGCGCCTGGCGGAGGTCTTCCGTCGCAGCAGTGCGCGATGGCTGGTCGTCAGCTTCAGCAGCGACTGGCTGTTCAGCCCCGCCGAGTCGCAGCACATTGTCAACGCGCTGATCAAGGCCCAGCGCGCGGTCTCGTACTGCAACGTCGCAAGCACCTGCGGGCATGACGCCTTCCTGCTCGACAACGAGGTGCGCGTCTACGGCGAGCTGGTGCGGGCATTCCTGGGCGACCTCAGCGGCGACGCCCACGACGACGGACCCGGCGACGCCGACGACGCCGGGGGCATCAGCCATACGAATATCTTCAGCCCCAGCCGACCCCAGCGGCTGGACTACAGCCTCATCGCCAGCCTCATCGAGCCCGGCGCCAGCGTGCTGGACCTGGGCTGCGGCAGCGGCGGGCTCTTGACGCAGCTTCGCCTTCGCGGCCACCAGGTGCTGCACGGCATTGAGATCGACGAGCAGGAGATCATCGCGTGCGTGCGTCGCGGGCTGAGCGTCATGCACGCCGACCTGAACAACGGCCTGCGGTCGTTCGGCGACGGGCAGTTCGACTGCGTGGTGCTCTCGCAGACGCTGCAGGCGATCAAGGACGTCGAGCAGGTGGTGGCCGACATGCTGCGGGTGGGGCGGCGATGCGTGGTGAGCTTCCCCAACTTCGGTTATCGCAAGCTGCGGGAGATGCTTTACCACGAGGGGCGGGCGCCGCGCAGCGAAGGGCTCCTGCGCTACACGTGGTACAACACGCCCAACATCCGCTTCCTGACGCTGGACGACTTCGAAGCCTTCTGCAGCGACAAGGGCATCACCATCCACCGCCGCGTGGCGCTGGACACCGAAAAGGCAAAAGAGATCACGCTGGACCCCAATCGAAACGCCGACCTGGCGATCTTCGTGCTCAGCCGGTAGGGGGGATAGGTATGGGACCGATAGGACTTATGGGACCTATGAAAAACGATTCTCACTCCTATTAGTCCTGTGGTTCCTATAGGTCCCATGCGTCGTATAGGTCTTATTTCCTCCAAGGCTTTTGCGGGAATGGCCGCCCCAGAAGCTTACCCAACTCGCTATGCACATCTGAGCTGCGCAGGAGCGGGGGCAGGGGGCCCGCGGTAGACATGATGAATGTCGTGCTGTTGGTCTTGTTGAGGCTGCCGTGGGTCGACGCCACTTTCACTTTCCCGGAAAAATACGTTGCGCCGTAATAGCGATCATTGGCCAGCGAGGCGATCACGTCGGGCGGGTTCTGCACCAGATCGTGGTGCGCCCCCCAGAGACGCTGCAGCGGGATGGGGTAGTCGTGGCGGCCGCTCAAAGCCAGCATCTCATCGGCTGTATACGATCGCGAGAAATCATCCAGGACGCCTTGGAGGCGCAGCGGGTCGCCTCGGACGGGGCTGTAGCGATAGGCGTTCTTCTCCGCGCGGCGGATCAAGGCTTTCTGGCCGTTGCGCCCGAGCACGGCCACCGCGTCGCCTTCGAGGTAGCTGACCAGTTCGACGCCATCGATGGCAATGAGGTCGGCGGCCAGTTCGGCGCGGCGGCCCGTCACGAAGTTTGCCGTCGTCACCAGTCCGAACGGTACGGGCACGACGCTCTTGTCGCCCTTGAGCGACTCACCGACCTGCCATCCCTTGTCCTTGAGCAGGTCGTCGAAATCCAGGAGCTGCGCCGCGGTATAGCTGTGTCCGTGGTCGGCCAGCAGCGTGATCTTCACCTTGCCCCGGTACATCTGCAAGGTCTGGAGCACCATTTGCTCGACGCGTTCCAGGGCGCGACGCTGCCCCTCCTCGCCGTCGGCGGTGCTGATGCCGGCCGAACTGACAAAGTATGCCAGGAACTCCCGCTGCCCGTCGGCGACGCTGCGTTCGAAGGCGGACATGCAACTTCCGGTTTCGCTGATGAAGGTTTTCCACGGTGCGACGTAGGCGATGGCGTCGGTGAAGGTGCCGGCGCGGTAATCCATCATCGTGTTGTATGGCTGATTGATACCGGCCAGATAGTCTCGCGGTCCGCCCTTGAGTTCGTTCTCTTGCCTGTTGAAATATGCAGACTCCAATGCCCTGGGGGGCGGTCCATTCAGCAGGCGCTGCATGGCCGGGTCGGTCAGCGTCGGGTACGGCGCGATGAGGCGGGAGGGCCTGTGAAAGACCCGCAGATTACGCTGGGCGTAGTAACGCTCCAGTACGTCGAACCCGAATCCGTCCAGGATCAGCACCAGGTGCGGGCACTGCCCGGCGGGAATGTCGTCCAGCCGGATGATCTCATCCGGCCGGCCGCTCGTGCCGGCTGAATAGCCGATGCGATCGACCCGCCCGTCGGCATCGGCAAGGAGGAAGAAGTCATTCGTTCTGTCGCCGTCGGTGTCGTAGGCGCGAAAGGCGCCGCCGGCCAGACCGTTCTCGGCCGCCGGTTTGGACGGGAACGTGATAGCCTTTGCGCATCCGCGGCAAACCACGGCGGCAATGATAGCCGCCAACAGAGCAAGGATGTCCAGTCTCATAAGAGCCTCTGGCAGGATTCTAGTCAGGGCAAACTGCACTCTTTCAAATTTCGCCGCCTGTGGGTACATGTATCCTCATGCGTGCGCTGGTGTACGACGTAAAACCCGCGGGGTGGGCGGCCTGCTGGGCCTTGCGAAAGGTCTGGCGCGGTTGCCAGTTGACGCCCCTGAACGGGCTGTCGCTGCGCGAGATGAACGTGCCGGATCTTCCGACGGGGCAGTGGGTGCGCGTCTCGACCCGCCTGGCGGGAATCTGCGGAACCGACTGCGCCATCCTCGCTCAGAAGCAGGTTCCCGACTCGATTCTGCAGGCGTTCAGCTCAATGCCTTTCGTTCTTGGGCATGAAAACGTCTCGGTCGTCGAGGCGGTGGGGGCCGAAGTCGCCGGCGAGTGGGTGGGGCGGCGCGTCTGCGTGGATCCCGGTCTGAGCTGCCCCGTGCGCGGGATCGACCCGCCGTGCGGGGCGTGCGCGGCGGGGCATTTCGGCGCGTGCGAGAACTTCGGCGCCGACGGCCAGGGCGAGTCTCGTCTGCCGCCGGGCACCAGTGTGGGGTACAACCGCGCCACCGGCGGGGCGTTTGCCGAATCGTTCGTGGCTCACGTCAGCCAACTCGTGCCGGTGCCGGACAGCCTGAGCGACGAACAGGCGGTGCTGACCGATCCTCTGGCCTGCAGCCTTCACGCGGTGCTGCGATCGGATCGGCTTGCCTCAGCGCGGCGGGTGCTGGTGTATGGGGCGGGTATGCTGGGCCTGGGCGTGATCACGTCGCTGCGGGCGATGGATTATGGCGGCGAGATCCACGTTATCGTGCGCCGTCCCAGCCAGGCGAAGATGGCCATGGCGATGGGGGCCTCGCGATGCCTGCAACTGCCCGCTGATCGCCGGGGGCGGTACCAGGCAATCGCCGAGGCAACCGGCGCGAGCATCCATCGCGTCCGATTCGACAACTGCACTCTGACGGGCGGGTATGACGTGGTCTTCGAATGCGTCACCAGCGCCGCCAGCCTGACTGAGTCGCTGCGATGGACGCGAAGCCGCGGCGAGGTGATCTATCTCGGAACTGGACGCGCCGCCGGCGCCGACTTGACCGCCTTGTGGTTCCAGGAACTCGACGTGCGGGGCGCGTACGGCCGGCAGATTGAACGCCTCGGCTCGCGGCAGATCGCGACGTATCCGCTGGTTCATGAGTTGATGGCC
Organism: Planctomycetaceae bacterium; assembly: GCA_039680605.1. Lineage (NCBI taxonomy): Bacteria > Pseudomonadati > Planctomycetota > Planctomycetia > Planctomycetales > Planctomycetaceae > Planctomycetaceae bacterium. The sequence goes on from JBDKTA010000068.1 coordinate 55,249, forward strand.
GGCGGGCGGCTCAAAACCGAGGGGCTTCTGACGCATACGTTCGAGCTGGGCGATTACCGCCGCGCACTGGCCACGGCAATGCATATGCGCGGGCCCGGCGCCATCAGAGTAGCTTTCGATTTCCGCAAGCAATAGACCGTGTGGATGCCATGGCGGCCGTTGTTCCGCCGCCATGTCCCTGATGCCCGGCGGCGGCATGGCGGCAGAGAAACGGCCGTCACGTCGCCCAGGCAAGAAAAACAAGGAAAGGACGATTATGGCCGCCAAAGGGAAAGCGATCGTGGGCGTGGTGATGGGCAGCGACAGCGATCTGGAGACGATGAAGCGCTGCCTGGCCCAACTGAAGGAACTGGGCGTGGCGTACGAGGTGCGGATCGTCTCGGCGCATCGGACGCCCGAAGAAGCCCACCAGTACGCCGCGACGGCAGCGTCGCGCGGGCTCAAGATCATCATTGCCGCGGCGGGCATGAGCGCCGCCCTGGCCGGCGTGATGGCCGCAAGCACCACCCTTCCGGTAATCGGCGTGCCCATGGACAGCGGATCGCTCAACGGGCTCGACGCGGCCTTGAGCACCATGCAGATGCCCCCGGGGGTCCCGGTTGGCTGCATGGCTATCGGCGCCGCCGGGGCGACCAACGCGGCTGTCTACGCCGCCGCCATCCTGGCGCTGGGCGACAAGGCCCTGGCCCGCAGGCTCGCTCAATTCAAGCGGAGCCAGCGCGACAAGGTTCTGCGCAAGAACGAGCAGGTTCAGAGCACCTTGTAGCGTCAGCTATAACAGCGGCGTGGTTCCGCGCGGATTGACCTTGGGCGCCTCGACGGATTTCTGAATCGCGCTGAGTTGACCGGTGCTGGTGTTGTAATACCATCCGCCCGAGCCGGATGTGGGTGCGGGGCTGGCCGTGCCGAAGATGATGGTCTTGGCCATAGAACTCGATGCCTTGGGGTTCTTGGGCCACTCCGGCAGATACGGACCCAGCGTTCCGTCTTTGCTGATGTTGCCATTGGCGTCGGTTTTGGAGATCAGGCGGGCAATTGCGTTGGTCGTGTCGAGCTTGCCGGCGGCATTGAGATGCGGGCCTCGATCGTTGTGCTGGATCGTGTAGAGACCGATGGCCTTCTGTGCCGTGGCCAGATCGGAAGCCAGGGCGGCCTCGAGGGCGTCCTGGCTGGAGTTGGTGAAATAGGGAATGACGATCATCGCCAGGATCCCCAGGATCACCACCACGATCAGGATCTCGACCAGCGTGAAGCACCGGTCGGGGCCTTTGCCCCCGCGGGCGCGAGTTTCCGGCCAAGTCTTCGTTATCATCGTGATATTCCTCAGAGGCGCACTACCAGCGTTTGTCCGTCAATGGTCAGCAGGACTGACTGACTGTCGATTCGCATCACCCGCGCCCCCTCGATCTGATCGCCCGTCTGCAGGGCGTGCCCGTTGATAATGGCTGCCGGGCCCGATGGTCCGTACATCACGCCGCTGAGCTTGAAGGAACTCGCCGTGGGAGCAGGCGCTATGGTTTGCGGGCCTGTCGCGGCCGCCACCGCTTGCGGTGCAGCGTCCTCTGGGCTGATCGTTTCAAACGCCACCGCCGCGCAAGGCTTGGGCGTGTTGCAGGGCAATCCGTCCCTGTTCACTGCCGGTACGTTTTGCTGGGGGTCGACGTCTGGGGCCCCTGCAGGGACGTCTGTCTTTACTGTCGCCGCCGGCGGCGCGGCATGCGGACGGGCGGCGCCCGTGATGACAAGTGTTGCCAACGCCGCAGCGCCCAGGAGGAGCGCCCCGACGGCCGACTTCGCCGCCAGACTCGACCGTCCGGACGGGGAAGGCAGTTCCCGCAGCGGCGACGCCATAGCAGGATCGAGGCGGGGCTTCTCCAGTTCAGCTCGCTTCAGCGCGTCGTTGATCAGGCTCATGACACGCTCCCTTTGAGCTCACGGGCAGCCAGCCGCACCAGCCGGCGGCTGATCGCCGGCGTCTGGCTGACGTAACCGGCCAGCAACGCCTTATCGCCCAGGGCGTTGATCAGCCGCGGCGTGCCTCGGGCGAAGCGGTGGATCGCCCGGACGGCGGAGGGTTCGAAGTGCAGCCCGCGCGAACTGCCCGCCAGGCCCGCCACGTTCAGGCGGTGGCGCAGATATTCGGCCGTATCGGTGCGGGTCATCGTGCCCAGGTGATAGCGTACGGTGATGCGCTGCGAGAGCTGTCGCAGGTCCTGCCGCGCCAGCGTGTGCGCCAGTTCCGGCTGACCGACCAGGATGATCTGCAGCAGTTTCTGCTTTTCGGTTTCGAGGTTGCTCAGCAACCGAACCATCTCCAGGGCCTGGACGGACATCGTCTGGGCCTCGTCGACGATCAACACCGCGTCCTGTCCGGCGCAGTTGACCTCGATCAGGTGGTAGTTGATCGCCTGGAGCAGGTCGAAGTGGTCGCGACCGACGCCGACGAGCCCGAACTCCTGCGCGATCGCCCGCAGCAGGTGGGTTTCGCTCATGGCCGCGGGGTTGAGCAGCAGGGCGGTCTGGTACTTCTCGCCCAGGCGGTTCAGCAGTGCGCGGCAGAGCGTGGTCTTGCCGGCCCCGACCTCGCCCGTCAGAAGAATGAATCCCTTGCGCTGCTGCACGCCGTAAAGCAAATGGTTCAGCGCTTCCTGATGCTGGTCGGTCAGGTAGAGAAAACGCGGATCGGGCGTGATGTTGAACGGCTCTTCTTTGAGCCCATAGAAGTCTATGTACATGCCGCAAATCCTCGATTCCATTCACGCGGCCGACATTTGGTCCATCAATGCCGTGTTACTTTCTTCGGCGAAATGAGAAATGTTGCTTGATGGTTTCACGTGGAGGGGAAATGCGAGGCATTGCTTGTCTTGTTAGCGGTCGAGCCCGCCACGGCGGATCTTCGACTTGCTCGACGGGTCTTTCCTGTCGCCAACAACCGCGCGGCGCAAGCCCCGCCGCTGACATTCGCCGCTGGTTGCCCCTCACCCAGCCTGCGTCAGCAGCTTGTGCAGGGCCGGCAGGGTCGCCCGGTGGTCGCCGCGGATGTAGAAGCTTGTCCCGCCGTCGGCGACGGTGCGCACCAGCACGGTCTTGTACGGGCGGTAGTAGTACTCGAAGCTGTCCTTGGGAGCCTCGGCGTGTATGTCGCCCGACAGCGGCAGCAGATCGAAAACTGCCGAGGTGATATGACGGATCTGGCGGCCTTGCTGAAACGCCACATTGCGGGCCATCGCCAGGGCCTTGAGGTAGACCTCCGGTCCCATGACGGCAGAGCCGTAGCAGAGCACGGCGCCGTCTTCGATAGTCTCGATCGCCCGGGCGAGGATCAGGAAGTCGCGATAGCTCGCCTCGCCGACGGCCGCCCCGTCGCAGTTGGGGTGCTCATGCAGGATGTCGTAGCCGATCCCGACATGCACCGTCGCGGGCACCGACGCCTCGTACGCGGCGGCGAAGATCGAGACGTCCTTGTGCGGCAGGTTGTCTCGGCAAATCGCCCGGCCGACGGCTTCGCCCAGGCCCAGGCCCTCGACGTTGCCGGTTGACACGATCGTGTTGAGGTCGCCGGTTTCCTGCCACAGCCCAAACTGCCCCGCGCGGATGTAATGCGCCACCGACTCGGTGCTGGCGCCGATGCGGGCCAATTCATAATCATGGATAGCGCAGGCCCCGTTCATCGCCAGGGCGCTGATCCACCCGCCGCGGATCAAGTCGATCACGTAGCGGGACAGGCCCTGCTTGATCACGTGGGCGCCCATGAACATCACCACTCCGGCGCCGCGGTCGCGGGCGGTTCGCATAGCCGCCGCGACGGCAGGCAGATCGGGGTGCTCAAAAGGCACAGGGCGCTGGCCGACCTGCAACACCGATCCGAGATCCATTTCGTGCCGCCGCTGGTCCAGCGGCTCAAGATGCAACGCGCTGCGGTCGAACAGGGGGTATTTGCTGGGCATGTCGTGCTCCCGTGTCTGGTGAGTGATTATCCCCAAATGCCGACAACGAAGCAATATGCGGCGTCAGACCGCGTTGGGCCTTGCGGTGCCGGACCATGCGACCGGCCGACGAATGGTGACGAATCAGGAGCACTGGGATGAAACACGTATTGAGTGTGGTGGCAATGGCGTTTGTCGCGTTGACAGCGAGCTATGCGATGGCGCAGGCGGAGGCCGATCAGGGACAGGATGCCCCGCCGCCCCAGCGCCAGCCCGGTCCGCCGCTGTTCATCGGCCCCATCCCCGATCAGGCGCTGGCCTCGCTGGACTTGACGGCGGAGCAGAAGAAGCAGATCGAGGAGATCCGGGCCGCCAACAAACAGGCCATGCAGGAGTGGATGAAGAACAACGAGGCCAAGCTCAAAGAAACGATGGATAAGGTCCGCGCCGCTGAAGAAGCCGGTCAGACCGACCAGCTCAAGGAACTGCGAGACCAGGTCAAGGCCCTGTACGATTCTCGTCGCGAGCTCGCCGTCGCGTGCAATAAGAAGATCGAAGGCGTGCTGACCGACCAGCAGAAAGCCAAGATGCGCCAGACCCGGACCCGCGGCGGACGACGCACCCAGGAGCAACAGGGCCAGGGCAGGCAAGAAGGCCAAGACGCCCGGGGCGGCCAGCGCGGCGCCAAGGGCCAGCGCGGCGGAGAAGCTCAGCGCGGCGGTCAAGAGCGGGGGGACCAGCGAGGGCCCGCCGGCATGATGCCCATGGGACCGATGGGAGTGGCAAACCTCACCCCCGAACAGCGCCAGAAGATCCGTGCCATCATGGAAGAGGCCCAGAAGAAGATTCACGACGAAGTGCTCACCGATGAACAGCGCGCGGCGATTGAAAAGATGAAGAACCGCCTCGGCGCCCGCGAGGGCGGCCAGGGGAGAGACGCCCAGGTCCGCCCCGGCGGCGAAGAGGGCGGCGACCAGCAAGCCCCACGCGAACGATCCCAGCGCGGTCGTCGCCGAGGCCCCGGCCGTGAAGGCGGCGAATCTGCTCCGGCGCCCGCGCCGAACGAATGACCGCGAAACCGTCGTTTGTGGCAATCCCCCCGTGCCTCGCGCGGGGGGATTGCTTTTTGGGGTTTCACAAAAACCAAGCTTGTCTACTGTCGCTTGACGCTCCCGTGGGAACCATTTCCTGCCTGCCGGCGAAGATAGGTGACGCACCTGCTGCCGCTGGGGCAAGAATCTTATACCTTTTAGGGGAGCGGGGCGGGATTCCTCCTACGATTATTACAGGAGGCGCTGAAGTTGAGACGCCTTTGGTCCGATTAGTAGACGGAAGAGTTTGTGCAAGGAACACATTGCATGGTAACTGTCCGAAATAATTGGGTTGAGTTCAGCTTCTTCCGAGACGCGGCGAAGTCAGTCTTTGTGGCCGGCGACTTCAACGGCTGGCGGCAGGACGAATTGCGCATGTCCAACGACGGGCGCGGCAACTGGCAGGCTCGCCTGAAACTTCCTGTCGGCGAGTTCAAGTTCCGCTACTGCGCCGACGGGCAGTGGTTTACCGATTATGCGGCTTTCGGCCTCGAGCCCGGGCGCTTTGGAATGGACAGCATTGTCCGCGTGCCTGAGAAGTCGCCCGCCCTCAGCCTTGCCCCGATCAAGAAGATCCGCCCGGCGGCAGTGCATCACAAGAGAAGCTTTGCAGCGTAGCCTGACCGTCCCGCCCCTGCATCCCCGTTCACCACGGGCGAGACGCCCGTGGAACTCATGGGCAAGACCTGCCTGCCGGCAGGCAGGTGCCCATGCTACTCCTTTTCCCCGTCCTCCTCCTCATCGTCATCATCTTCCTCATCATCATCCCAATCATCTTCGTCATCTTCGTCATCTTCATCGTCATCCCAGTCATCATCGTCTTCGTCAGCTTCATCCGCTTCTTTGGCAGCGGCGGGATCGAAGAATTCCTCGTCGGCTGGGGTTGCATTCGCCGCTTCCGCGGCGGGCTCTTCCGTTGCAGGCGGGGCCTGGCCCGGATCGACTTCAGCGGGCTCTTGCACGGCGGCCTCGTCGGAGGTCTGGGGCGGGACGGGCTTGTCGCCGCTCTTGAGTTCTTCGACGTTGGGCAGGTCGTCCAGGCTCGCCAGGCCGAAGACTTCAAGGAATCGCCGCGTCGTGCCATAGAGCATCGGCCGACCCAGCACCTCGGCGCGCCCGACGATTTTGACGAGCTGCTTGTCGAGCAGACCGCGCAGCACTTCACCGCACGCCACGCCGCGGATGGCCTCGATGTCGGCCCGCATGACCGGCTGGCGGTACGCGACCACGGCGAGAGTCTCCATCGCCGGCTGCGTGAGCTGCGTTTCTTTGTGTACCTGCAGCAGTCGCCCCAGCACGCCCTGGTGTTCGGGCAAGGTCATGATGAGGAACCCGCCGGCCACCTCTTCGATGCGAAACGCCCCGCCCGTCTGTTCGTAGCGATCATTGAGGGCTTCAATCGCCCCGCGGACCTCCGCCTGGGGCAGCTCGGCCACCGCCGCCATGCGGGCGGCAGTCAGCGGAGCGTTGCTGGCGATGAGCATGGCCTCGACGGCCGCCTGCCCCTGCGCATCGGCGGGGGAGGTGGAAGTATCTTCGGGGGAAGGAGCAGCATCGTCAGGCGAGTCCTGCGCGGCTCCATCCTGCACGGGCACTTCAGATTCAGGGGCGTCATCCATGGGCACCAAGGTATCGGCACACCTCGCGCCGGTCAAGACCTATGGGATGCGGCGGGCTCAGCCACCGCTTTGGATACTGCGGGCACAAGGACCGACTGCGCGGTGGTCAGCGAAACCGCAGGAGATAGAAGACGATGACGGTCAATAGCATTGGCGCAAAGCAGAGGATCGTTCCGGCCACCGCCAGACCTTTCCCGCGTCGGATGCGCAGAGCATTCTGGTAACCCGTCAATCCCAGGATGCCGCCGGAAACTGCACAGACGACCTCCATTATCAACGCGGGACACAGCAAGGACTGGAAAATGAACCCCGATATTGGGATTACGATGCATGCAATGCCAAGCGCAAAAGCGGCGACCGCGGAACGATTGGGAACTGGCACAGCAGGGGCCGGAAGACGTCGCGGTCGTCTTCCCGGCAATTCCGGCTCAGCTAGGGTATCAGCGAGCGACTCCAGCGGATTGCGCTGGTCGAGAGGGACCTGCAACGGTTCGTCGCACTGAGGACAGGCAATGGTGCTGCCTGCCTGGTTTGTCATGGCGGCGATTTCTCGTCCGCAATGTTCGCAGGTGAAGGTGATCATAGGTATCCTGTCGCGGCGTTGAGTGCCCCCGGCGCCGACAGGGGGATATGGGGGCCACTCATCAGCAAGAGGATATGCGGGGTGACTGAGCCGGTCAAGGACTCATGGTAACTGCCAGTGCAGCGGGGGAGCCGCCGCGCCTTGCATCACGCCACACGAACGACCACTTCTTTTTCAATCCGCTTTTCGAGCCGCTCGCGCGCTCGTTCGAGATCGTAGTAGGACTGGAGGTTGAGCCAGAACTGCGGCGACATCCCGAAATAACGCCCCAACCGCAATGCCGTATCGGCCGTGACCCCAAGCCGGCCTTTGATGATTTGGTTCACGCGGGTAGGCTGAACGCCGATATCCTTCGCCAGGCGATATTGCGTAATCCCCATCGGTTTGAGGAACTCTTCCTGAAAGATTTCACCGGGATGAACGGGTTTGAGAACCGTGCTCATGTTCGACCTCAGCGGCTATTATTCCGATCACCAATAGATACAAAAGCCCCGGGCTTCGCTTTCGCGTCACCCGGGGCTGTGTGATCGGTCGCGGACATGGCGGCTGGGAAACGGCCGCCATGGCACCCGATTTCATCGTTCTCGTCGTCGTCCTCGTCCTCGTCGTCGGTTTTGTCTCTTGTTGCGCTACTTTCCGATCTTGATCGGCTTGCCTTGCTTGGCGCTGGCGTAGATGGCGTCGATGAGTTCCATCACGACGAGGCCTTCTTCGCCGGTGGCGGTGTGGGGGCGGTCGTTGACGATGGCGTCGACGAACTGGTAGTAGCAGCTTGCCGCGCCGGGCATCGGCGGGTGCAGCTTCATGTCGAACTGCGCGCCTTCACGCTCGACGAACAACTCGGCTTCAAAGCTGTACCCTTCGCCCAGGTTCCGCTGCACGAGGCCGCCCTTGGTGCCCAGGAGGCGGGTTTCCATCTTCTCGTTTTCGGCGATGTTTCCGGCCCAGGAGGCCTTGACCATCATCGTGGCGCCGTTGGCGAACTTGATCATCGCTGCGGCCATGTCTTCGACGTCGAAGGTCTTGCCCTGCGCCTTGGCGATGGGACGGGCAATGTGGTCGTACGTGTTAGCCAGCACCCACACCGGGCGCGGGTAGCCCATCAGCCACAGCGCCAGGTCCATGCGATGCACGCCCAGGTCGATCAGCGGTCCGCCGCCGGCCAGCGCCTTGGTGCCGAACCATCCGCCGAAGCCCGGCATGCCGCGGCGGCGCATCCAGGTGGTCTCGGCGAAGTACACATCGCCCAGCACGCCCGATTCCACCTGCTTCTTCAGCGCCCACGACTGGTCGTTGAAGCGGAACGAGAAGTTGATGCCCACTCGCTTGCGGGCGGCCTTGGCGGCGGCCAGCATCTTGCGCCCCTCGGCGGCGTTCATCGCCATGGGCTTTTCGCACAGCACGTGGCAGCCGGCCTTGAGGGCCGCAATCGTCAGAGGCATGTGGAACTTGTTAGGCGTGGCCACGCTGACGATGTCGAGCTTTTCGGTCTTGAGCATCTTCTCAACCGAGGTATAGAGCCCCGGGATCGCCAGTTGCTTGCCCTGAGTTTGCAGGCGGGCGACGTTTACGTCGGCCGCGGCGACCACCTCGGCCATCGGATGCTGGCGATAACCATGCACGTGGGCCTGGCCCATTCCCAGGCCGATAACGCCGATGCGTTGTTTCTCCATGTTATTTGCCTTTCAGGTGCGGGACGTTGCTGAGGTCCATCTCGCGGTGGGGAACATTCTCAATGGGTTTGTAGTTGGGGCAAGCCAGGCCGGCGTCGCCGTAGGACAGCGGGCGCGCCCAGCGCACGGCGTTGATGATGACCTTCTGCACGTCGGGGTTGTAGAAGATCGGGCACGTCTCGTGGCCGGGTCGGAAGTAGAACACCTTGCCCAGCCCGCGCGTCCAGCAGCAACCGCTGCGGAAGACTTCGCCGCCTTCAAACCACGAGATGAAAATCAACTCGTCCGGCTCGGGAATGCCGAACGGTTCGCCGTACATCTCGACGTTGGGGATCTCGAAGTAGTCGCCGATGCCCTGCGTGATGGGGTGGCTGGGCTTGAGGTTCCAGAGGCGCTCCTTCTCACCGATCTCGCGCCATTTGAGCCCGCAGCCGGTGCCCATGAGCTTCGTGAACGGCTTGGAAAAATGCCCGCTGTGCAGCACGATCAGCCCCATGCCGTGCAGCACGCGCTGCTGCACCTTGGTGGCAATGGCGTCGCTGACGTCGCGATGGGCCATGTGACCCCACCACGTCAGCACATCCGTCGACTCGAGCACCTCGTCGGTCAGACCGTGCTCCGGGCCGTCGTCCAGCAGGGCGACGCGGACGTTCATGTCGCTCTGGGCCCGCAGCGCGCCGGCGATGACCTCATGCATGCCCTTGGGGTATATCTTCTGGACGGCCTCATGGCTCTTCTCGTGGCGTCCCTCGTTCCAGACCGTAACGTTGATCTTGCTCATCAGTGTCTCCAGGTTCGGTTACCGATTGCAGGGTTCATAAAACTCGGCAGGGGCGCTGCCGAGTGTGTTCGTCAAGTCGCCGATCTTCTCGATCGTGCAGGTGATGCGGTCGCCGGCAGCCAGGAACCGCCCGCTGGCCATGCCCACCCCGCTGGGCGTGCCCGTGGCGATCACGTCGCCGGGCGCCAGCGTCATCAGGTGGCTGCAGAACGAGACGATCTCGGCCACGCTGTGGATCATAAGTTCCGTGCTGGACTGTTGTCGAGTTTCGCCGTTGACGCTCAGGCCGATGGCCAGCTTCTGCGGGTCGCCGACCTCGTCGGCTGTCACCATCCACGGGCCCATCGGGCAGAACGCATCGGCCCATTTGCCGTGCAGCCAGTCGAAGAAATCGTCCTTGGGCCGCTTGCCACGCCCCTGGGCGTGCGTGCAACTGCGGGCGGAAATATCGTTGGCGATGGTGTATCCGGCTACGAAATCCATCGCGTCTTTGGCGCTGACGCGGCGGGCGGTTCGGCCGATCACGACGGCCAACTCGACCTCGTAGTCGATCTGGCGGCTGAAGGCCGGCCAGGGGATCTCGTCGCCCGGGCCTGCCACTGCCGTGGTGGGCATGAGGAAGGGGCGCGGCGTGGTGGTGCGCGAGGGATCGTCGGGCATGTCGTGGCCGCGGTCGAACTCGCGATGATGCTCGAGGTAATTGACGGCCAGGCCCAACAGCTTGGGCGGGGCGGGCAGGGGGGCCAGCAGACGCACCGATTTGAGATCGTGAGTGGCCAGCGGCGAGCGGTGAGCGGCAGAGGCCAGAGCGGCGATCGTTGCCAGTGCCTGTGGGCCGGCTTCAAACGCCGCTAGCAGCGTGGCAGGCCCGTCCGGCCAGAGCGTGGGAATGTCGACGACGCGATCCTCCCGCACGACGCCGAAACTCTGCCGCGATGCAATCTCAAAGGTTGCCAGTTTCATGGCCGGTAGTCTAGCGAGTGGGTGGGTAGACAACAATAATTTATGAAGTGCGCCTGGAGAGGAGTCTATGGAGTGCGGCAGCCTTAGCTGCCGCTTTGGAAGTTGTTCGATCGCGGGGGAAACTTCCGGATTGCGAGAAACTCCCAAAGCGGCGGCTGGTGCCGCCGCACTCCGTATTACCTCAAGCCCTGGAGGTACTCACGCGAGCGGAGCATGCCCTCCGGGGTCACGCGCGAGGGATTGAACTCCAGCGTCATGCCGTAGCGGTAATGGATTGCCGCCAGGCCGCGCATCATGTCGGCGAAGTCGATCAGGCCGGTGCCGGTCTCGATGTGATCCACCTGGCCGTTATGGTCATGCACGTGCAGGTGCATCAGGTGTGGGGCGATCTTGCGGATCAGGCCGCTGATGCCGCCGATCTTCTCGATTCCCTCAACCCCGCCGACGGCCGAGAACAAATGCCCCACGTCCAGCGTCACGCCGATCTGCGGCAAGCGCCAGCGGCCTAGCCACGCGAAGTCGCCCAGGATCTCCAGGCCGATCCTCACTCCAGCCGCGGCGGCGGAAGCGTTGATCTGCCCCATCGTATCGAGCCACTCCTGCGAGGCGGGGTCAGCTTCAGCGGGCAGGGCGGCGTGGGCGGTGATGACATCGACGCCCAGGTCGCCGCCGAAGGCAATGATCGGCGTCAGGGCCGCGGCGGCCTGGGACAGCTTGCCCTGGACGAACTCGATCTCGAAGGGCGCGTGAACTTCCCGCAGGCGAAAGTCGGCAAGGTCGCTGCGCCACTGGCGGCGGGCGGCCGCGTCGCAGGCGGCGGGATCTATGCCCGCCCACCAGGGCAACTGCCCTGCGCAGGCGTGGAATGCCACGCCGTCGAAACCGCCCTGGCGGATCCAGCGAACCTGCTGGGTCGGCTCGACGATATCGCCGACGGCCCAGACCATGTTTGCGATTGGCCACATGACCGTCCACGCTACCGGAGGAAGGCCCCAAAAGCAACGGCACGCGCGCTGGAGCGGCAGAGGCGAATCAAGATTGCGCCACGGCGTCTTGCATCGGTGCGGAATTCCTGACATGATAAGCCCCTTATCAGGCTGGGGCGCGGCCCCAAGGCGGCAATAGCGGTGTCTCAAGACGACAGCAAGAACCTGTTTCAGCGAGCCCGGACGCTGGTTATCGGTGGCGCTCACAGCCTCAGCGATAAGTCGATCTTTCACCGCCTGACGCTGGTGGCGTTCTTCGCCTGGGTCGGGCTTGGGGCCGACGGGTTGTCCTCGACCGCGTACGGACCCGCCGAGGCGTACCTGGCGTTGGAGGGGCACATCTACCTGGGCATCTTCGTGGCGATCGGAACGGCGATCACCGTCTTCGTCATCAGTGCCAGTTATTCGCAGATTATCGACCAGTTTCCCAGCGGCGGCGGCGGTTACGTCGTCGCCAGCAAGCTGCTGACGCCCGAGTTGGGCATGGTCAGCGGCTGCGCGCTGCTGATTGACTACGTGCTGACGATCTCGGTGTCGATCGCCGCAGGCAGCGACGCGATCTTCAGTTCGCTGCCGAAGGACTGGCTGCCTTACGTCGGTCCGTACAAGCTGGCGTTTGCGGGCGTGGGCGTGGTGGGCCTGACGGTGCTCAATCTCCGGGGCGTGCGGGAATCAGTCATGCCGCTGGTTCCCATCTTCCTGATCTTTCTGCTGACACATGCGGCGGCGATCATCTACGGCGTCATCGACAACGCCGGGCAGATTCCCGAAGTGGTGGATGCCGCCCGCCTCGACGTGCACAACGCGGTGACGGAGTTGGGCCTTATCGGAACGATCCTGATCGTCCTGCGGGCGTACGGCATGGGGGCCGGAACGTTCACGGGAATCGAGGCCGTCAGCAACGCCATGCCGCTGCTGCGCGAGCCTCGCGTCAAGACCGCCCGCCGCACGATGCGATACATGGCCTGGTCGCTGGCGCTGACGGCCGTGGGGCTGATGGTCGGCTACATCCTTTACAACCTGGGCAAGCCCCCGGCCGATAAGACCGTCAACGCCGTGTTGCTGGAGACGATGACGTCGCACTGGCCGGCGGCGTGGGCGGGGGCGTTTGTTCTGGTGACGCTGGTGAGCGAGGCTGCGATTCTGTTCGTGGCCGCCCAGACGGGTTTTCTGGGCGGTCCGCGGGTTCTGGCAAACATGGCCAGCGACCGCTGGTTTCCGACCAAGTTCAATATGCTCAGCGACCGCCTGGTGACGCAGAACGGCATCTTGCTGATGGGGGCTGCGGCGCTGGTGGTGATGCTGGGCACCGGCGGCGAGGTGCATCTGCTGGTGATTCTCTACAGTATCAACGTGTTCATCACGTTCTGCCTCTCGCAGACAGGGATGGTTCGGCACTGGTGGCAGGAGCGAAAAGCCGGGGCGAAATGGCGGAGGGGTCTTGCCATCAACGGCATGGGCCTGCTGCTTAGCGCCTTTATCCTGGTATCGTTGACGGTGCTGAAGTTTGGCGAAGGCGGATGGGTGACGCTGCTGATCACCGGGTCGCTGGTAGCCATTGCCTGGTACATCCACCGCCAGTACCAGGTCGACAGGGCCCTGCTCAAACGCCTGGACAGCCTGGTGCCTACCGAGGCCATGCTGGCCAAGGCGCCCGTCCCGGCCAAACCGGTGAAGTTCGATCCGCAGGACAAGACGGCGGTGCTGCTGGTGAGCGGCTTCAACGGCGTGGGGCTGCACTCGCTGCTCAACGTGGTGCGCCTCTTCGGCGAAAGCTTCCAGAACTTCGCGTTCGTCAACGTCGGGGTGATCGACGCGGGCAACTTCAAAGGCGCCGAGGAAGTCGAACACCTCAACACATTCATCAAGGCCGAAATCAACCGCTATGTCAACTACGTCCAGGCCGAGGGGCATTACGCCGAGGGCTTCTGCCGCGTCGGGGTCGATATCGTCGACCAGACGATGGAGATAGTGCCCGAGGTGCTCCAGCGGTTCCCCCGGGCCGTCTTCTTCGGCGGCCAACTGGTCTTCGCCAAGGACTCGCTGCTGACGCGCCTGCTGCACAACAACATCGTCTTTGCCATCCAGCGACGCTGCTACCAGCAGGGCATTCCCTTCGTGGTGCTGCCCATCCGCGTCGAGCAGGCCGTCAAAGGCGCCCGGTAGGCGGGATTGTTCTTTCTTTCACGCCGGCCGGTGATACAATCCCCAACTTTGTCCGGCGAACCACCATGAGCGAGCAGCTTCGCGAAGCCTCATTCAACCTGAAGAAGTATTCCCTGCAGGAGATCGCCCGGCGGATGTGGCCGCTGGTGCGCCCGCACCGATGGCGGCTGTTGTTCGCCAGCAGCGTGGTCACGGCCTGTGCCGTGGCGGTGGCGGCAGGTCCGATTTTCACCAAGTACGTCATCGACGTGGCGATTCCGGAGAAGAGCCTGGCGCTGGCGGGCGGGGCGATGGCGATCTTCCTGCTGATGCAGTTGTCGCGAAACGGTCTGTGGTACGTCTCGCAGAAGATCATCATCCGCGACCAGGAGGCCATCGTCTTCAAGCTGCGGTCGATGAGTTTCCGCCACATCCAGCGGTTGTGCCTGCGATTTCACGGACAGTACCCCTCGGGCTTCTTGCACGACCGGGTATTCGTTCAGTGCATCGTTCGGATCGGGGTGATGGTCTCGTTCCTTTTTTCGCACATGGCCATTCACCTGACCAGCCTGGTCTTCGCCCTGGTGATGTGCGCCTGGCTGAGCTTGCCGATGACGGGGGTGATCCTGCTGGGCGCGGCGGCGTACGTGCTGGTGGCCAAGGCGATGGGGCCTCGGCTGCGGGAGCAGGCCCTGGAGTGCAACGACGCTCACAACTTCGTCTGCGGCTATATTCTGGACAAACTCCAGGGCAACAAGACCATTCAGGCCCACGCCCTGGAAGACCGCGTCGACGGCGACTTCGACCGCGAGATCTGGTCGGTGCAGGAGAAGTTCATCCGCGCCCGCGTCGAGCAGACGCGCCTGGGCTTGATGTCCTCCTCGCTGAGTTTCACCATCACCGCGGCCATCCACGTGCTGGGAGCCTACTACGTCTTCCAGTGGGGCATGAGCACCGGGACGCTGGTGGCGTTCATCACGTACCAGGCCATCTTCGTCAACGTGATTACGTCGCTGACGGAGGTGTACGGGCAGATCGTGACTGCCCGCACGGGCTTCGATCAGCTTTTCAGCGTGCTCGACACCCAATCGAGCGTCATCGACAAACCGGCGCGCCCGCTGCCGGCGCGCCTGACGGGGCGGACCGAGTTCGCCGACGTCATGTTCGCTTATCAGGACAAACCGGTGCTGTCGGATGTGAACTTCTGCGTCGAGCCGGGCCAGAGCGTGGCGCTGGTGGGGCGCAGCGGGGCCGGAAAGAGCACCGTCACCAATCTGCTGCTGCGGTTCTACGATCCCAATGTCGGGCGCATCGCCATCGACGGACACGACATCCGGAGTTTCTCGCTGCGCCAGTACCGCGCGCGGTTCGGCGTGGTGCTGCAGGAACCGTTCCTGTTCGACGCCACGATCGAGGAGAATCTCAGGTGCGTGCGCCCCGATGCCTCGGCGGAAGATGTAAACCGTGCTTTGGAACAGGCCTGTGCGCGTGAGTTCGTGGAGCAACTCGCTGGCGGACTCAATTACCGCGTCGGCGAGCGGGGCATGGGCCTTTCCGGCGGGCAGCGCCAGCGCATCGCCATCGCCCGCACCTTGCTGCTGAACCCGGACCTGCTGATTCTTGACGAGGCCACCAGCGCCTTGGACAACGAGTCCGAAGCGCTGGTCCAGCAGGCGCTGCAGGCGGTCTTTCGCAACCGCACCACCTTCGTGATCGCCCACCGGTTATCGACTATCCGGACGGCTGACCGGATCCTGGTCTTCGATTCGGGGCGGCTGGTCGAGGACGGCAACTACAAGGAACTGATGAGCCGCCAGGGGCTCTTTCACCACCTGCACACCGTGGCCACGTCGACCAGCACACGGCAGTTCAAGCTGGATGAGGCGGGCTTCGCGTAGTCGCGGCGGCGGGGCGGGCATTACTGCCGCAGCAGGCAGGCGTGGCTGTGCGAGGCGTCCGCTTCTGTGGGCAGCAGCTCGGGCACTTCCTGCGTGCAGCGGGCGACGATGCGGACGCTCTGTCCTTCGCTGGCGATGGCGGCGGTCTGGCTTTCGGGCAGGCCCTGCGCCAATTGCCGCGTCAGCGGACAGCGGGGATGGAACGGGCAGCCGCTGGGCGGGTTGATCGGCGAGGGCATCTCCCCCTGCAGGCGAATGCGCTGCGTGCGCTCCTGCGGGCGGATGCGAGGCACAGCCGAGAGCAGCGATTCGGTGTACGGGTGCCGCGGACTGCCGATAATGCGGGTCTTGGAGGCGATCTCGACGATGCGGCCGAGGTACATGACAGCCACGTCGTCGGCGAAATGCTCGACGACGGCCAGGTCGTGGGCGATGAACAGATAGCTCAGGCCCAGTTCGTCCTGGAGATCCTGCAGGAGGTTAAGGATCTGCGCGCGGACGGAGACGTCCAGGGCGCTGACAGGCTCGTCGCAGACGATGAACTCCGGCTGGGACGCCAAGGCGCGGGCGATGCCGATGCGCTGGCGTTGGCCGCCCGAGAACTCGTGCGGGTAGCGCGACGCGTAGGCCGCTGCCAGGCCCACGCGCTCGAGCAGTTGGGCGACGCGCAGACCGATGCCGCCCGGGGCGGTCGTGTGATGCACGCGCAGCGGTTCGGCCACGATATCGCCCACGCGCATGCGCGGATTGAGCGAGCTGAACGGGTCCTGGAAAATGATCTGCATGCGCCGCCGCAACTGGCGCATCGCCAAGCCCCGCAGCGACATCACGTCCCACTCGTCGAAGACAACCTGCCCGGCCGTGGCGGGGATCAGCTTCATGATCGTTCGGCCGACGGTGGTCTTGCCCGAGCCGCTCTCGCCGACCAGGCCCAGCGTGCGTCCGCGGGCGATGGAGAAGTCCACGCCGTCCACCGCCCGGACGTACCCCTGGACGGTCGAGAACACGCCCCGGCGAAGGGGAAAGAACTTCCGCAAGCCGCGGACGGTCAGGATCGGATTGTCGAGGGCGGTGTCAATCATGCGGGTATCCCAACAGCAACAACCGACGACCTGCCTGCCGGCAGGCAGGCGAGGAAGAGGACGACGACGAGGACGAAGTAACCAACAGGTTCCCGGCGCGCCTCGTTAGCGGTCGAGCTTGCTCGACGCGGTTGTTTCCCTGTCCGCAAGGTAACGCGGAGCAAGCTCCGCCGCTAAATGGAAGACCCACGTTTTTCATCCATCCATCCATCCATCCATCCATCCATCCATCCATCCATCCATCCATTCGTCTTGCCCACCCTCATGGCGACGCGCTTCCCGTGTCGCCATGCCACCCATCACTCCCTTATTCCATTCTTCCGCTTTTGCCCTTCTCGTATCCTTTGCATTCCCAGCAGGCGGCCCAGTGCCCAGGCGCTACCTCGCGAAGTTCGGGCTCTTGCGTTTGGCAGCGCTTCAGGTCATGACCGACCGGGCAGCGCGGGTGGAACTTGCAGCCGGCCGGGAACGCCAGCGGGTTGGGCACCGAGCCGGCGATGGCGTTGAGGCGCGCGGTTTCCTGGCCGAGCTGCGGCACGGACGCCAGCAGGCCCAGCGTGTACGGATGCCGCGGGTCGTCGAAGAGCGTCTGCTTGTCGGTCGTCTCGACGATCTTCGAGGCGTACATGACGGCCACGCGGTGGGCGGTTTCGGCGACGACGGCCAGATCGTGCGTGATCATCAGGATGCTCAGGCCGGTGTTGGCCTGGAGTTCCTGGAGCAGGTCGAGGATCTGGGCCTGAATGGTCACGTCGAGGGCGGTGGTGGGCTCGTCGGCGATGAGCAGCTTGGGGTTGCACGACAGGGCCATGGCGATCATCACCCGCTGCCGCATGCCGCCGGACATCTGGTGAGGGTACTCGTCGAAGCGGCGCTGGGGTTCGGGGATGCCCACCTTACGCAGCATCTCGATGCCCAGGTCGCGGGCTTCCTGCCCACGCAGGCCCCGGTGCAGCTCGACGGCCTCGATAATCTGGTTTCCGCACGTGTAGACGGGGTTGAGGCTGGTCATCGGTTCCTGGAAGACCATGCTCACCAGTCGCCCGCGCACGCGGCGCATCTCGTCCTCGCCCAGGCGCAGCAGGTCCATGCCGTCCAGGTCGATCGCGGCGGCCTCGATGCGCCCCGGCGGGCAGGGCAGCAGGCGCAGGATCGAGTAGGCCGTGACGCTCTTGCCGCATCCGCTCTCGCCGACGAGGGCGAAGACCTCGCCGCGGCCGATCTCGAAGCTCACCCCGTCGACGGCGCGCACGACGCCCTGGTCCGTATGGAAATACGTCTTCAAGTCGCGCACGGTCAACAGTGGTTCGCGGGGCGTCATATCTGCTTGGTTTCCTTGGGATCCATTGCCACCCGCATGCCTTCGCCGGCGACGTAAAACGAAAGCGTCGTGATGAAGATCGCCACCGACGGGAAGACGATCAGCCACCACGCGTCGAGGATGTACTGCTTGCCGCCGGAGATAATGTTGCCCCAGCTCGGGTCGGGCGGTTGAACGCCAAAGCCCAGGTAGCTCAGGGAGGCTTCGGTCAGGATTGCGCCGGCGACGCCCAGCACGGCCGTCACGAACACCGGCGGAAGGGCGTTGGGCAGGACGTGGCGGAAGATGATCCGGGCGTGCCCGGCCCCGGTGGCGCGTGCGGCCTGCACGTAGTCCATCTCGCGCAGGGAGAGGAACTCAGCGCGGACGAGGCGGGCAGTGCCCATCCAACTGGTGATGCCGATGATCAGCGCGACGATCCAGATGCTCGGCTGGAGCAGCGCCGCCACGGTCAGGATCAGAAAGAAAGTCGGGATGCACATCATCATGTCAACGAATCGCATGATGGCCGTGTCGATCCGTCCTCCGAAGTATCCGCTGACGCTGCCGAGGATGATCCCGATGACAATGGCGATGCCGACGGCGACAAAACCGATCATCAGCGAGACGTGGGCCCCCAGCAGCACGCGGGCCATGACGTCGCGCCCCAGGTCGTCGGTGCCCAGGGGATGCTCCCAGGACGGCGGGATCAACTGTGCCGGCGGGTTGGGTTCCAGCGGATCGGCAGGCCAGTTCACGCCCATCCCATGCAGGGCCCAATACCCCATGCCGATGACAAACAGCAGGACCATCACGACCAAAGCCGTCACGGCCGGTCCGTTTTTGCGGAATCGCTGCCAGAACCCGATCTGCTTGAGGACCGGTTCCTGCGGGGCATCGATTGCGGGTTGTGTCGCTCCGTCTGGCATGATCTCGCTCAGTTGGGTCTCACTCGGGGGTCGACCACCGCGTACAGCACGTCGGCGATCATATTGCCCACCAGCAGCAGCGCCGAGCCGATCGTCAGCTCGACCATCAGGACCGGCATGTCGCGCTCCAGCAGGGCCTGGTACATCAGGCGCCCCATGCCGGGGTATCCGAAGATCTGCTCGATGATCACCGAGCCGCCCAGAAACGCCGGCAGCAGATACCCCACGAACGTCACGATGGGGCGCAGGCTGTTGCGCAGGGCGTGCTTGTACGCCACGGCAGATTCCGACAGCCCCTTGGCGCGGGCGGTGCGGATGTAATCTTCGTTCATGGCCTCGACCATGGAGGCTCGCATGTAGCGGCTTTCCCCGGCGATGCCGCCCAGAGCCAGCACCACCGCGGGCATGAACACGTGCCAGGTTACGTCGACGGCCTCGGTGAAGCTGTTCTGGAAATCCACCCCGAAGGTGCTCAGGCCCAGGGCGGGAATGTGCAGAACCCTCACGATCAGCAGCACGAGCATGTAGGCCACCCAGAAGCTCGGCAGCGAGAGCATGGCGAAGCTTAGGACGCTGATGACCTTGTCTCGCCATCGGCCTTTGTGGCGGCTGGCGTAAATCCCCAGCGGCAGCGCGCCGCCGGTGCTGATCAGGAACGCCATCACGCTCAAGGCCAGCGTGGCCGGAAGGCGCTCGAGGACCTTGCCGATGGCGCTGCGCTGGTCCTTGAAGCTGGTCAGATCGCCGGTGACCATGTCTTTCATCATCAGGACGTACTGCACCGGAAGGGGCTTGTCGAAATGGAACTGCTTGGCGATCATCTCGCGAACCTTGGGATTAAGCCCCGGGTTCATTTCCATGCCCGGCAGGGCCGCCTGCCCCCCAGGGGCCAGGTTGATGATCAGGAAGCTGATGATCGTGATCCCGATCAGCAGCGGGATCGAAATCAGCAGCCGTCTTATGATGAAAGTCCACATAGGCGTCAGGGCTTCAGGTTCGGCGCGATCGATCGCGGCGCCCACCATTGCATGTAGTACGTCACCCCGGCAGGGGTATTTTCAATCGGGCCGACGACCCATCCGCCTTTGCCGTCGGGGCGGCGAACGACGTACTGGTCTTTCCAGATGGCCGTCGTCGGGATCGGCGTCGAGAGGAACAGGAATGGCTGGTCGTCGTAGATGATCTTCTGCATCCGCTGGCAGAGACTCTTGAGCTTGTCGCGATCGAAGGTAGTGCGGATCTCCGACAGCAGGACGTCGACCTCTTTGCTGTTGTACGAGCAGAAGTTCAGGCCCGGAGGCTTGATCATCGAACTGTGCCAGAGCTGGAACTGGTCGACGCTCTTGCCCAGGCTCCAGCCCAGCACGCAGGCGTCGAAGGTCTGCGTGTTGATGTAGTTCTTGATGAAGGCCGCCCATTCGTACGTCGAGGTGTTGACCTTGATCCCGATCTTCTTCAGGTCGCTCTGGACGAGCACCTGGATCGCCAGGCGCAAGGGATTGCCATTGTTGGTGATCAGGTTGAACTCGAACCGCTTGCCGTCCTTGTCCAGATACCCGTCGCCGTCGTGGTCTTTCCACCCTGCCTCGGCCAGCAGCGCCTTGGCCTTTTCCGGATCGTATGGGATCGTCGCCAGGTCCGGGCTGCCGTACCATTCGTGATAGGGGAAGGGGCCGTTGCTGGCGCGGGCCTGCCCGCGATAAATGTACTGGATGATGCTGTCGACGTTGACCGCATGCGCCAGGGCCAAGCGGACGCGCTTGTCCTGGAACAGGGGCTTCTTGAGATTCCAGCCGATGTAGTCGTACGCGTCGGCGGGGCGGCTGAAAGTCCGGAAGCGTGGATCCTTCTTGTACTGGGCCACCTGGTCGGGTCGGACGCCGTCGACGTCGAACCCGCGCGCCTCAAAGGCCACCTGGTTGACGAACTCGTCGGGCAGAATGCGGTAGGCGAACGACTTGAGATTCGGCGCGCCTTCGAAGTAGTCCTCGTTGGCCTGCATTTTGAGGTATTCGTTGTGGACCCACTCGACGTTCTTGTACGGTCCGGTCCCGATGGGCGTGCTGTTGAAATTCTCCGCCCACCAGTTGCCGCTCTTGCCGTCCAGGATGTGCTTGGGAATCAGGCCCATCATCCAGCTTGAGGTGCAGTCCGTGTACGGAACGCGATAGGTGACGATGAACGTGTAGTCGTCCGGGGTGGACACGCTCTTGATCGTCCAGTAGTCCGACGCGCGGGGCGAGCGGTACTTGGGGTCGATGATGCTGTAATATGTGAAGCTCGCATCGTGCGACGTCAGCTCCTTGCCGTCGTGCCAGCGAACGCCCTTGCGGAGCCGGAACGTGAAGACCGGCTCGTTGAGCAGCGCCTCGTCAAGCGACTCCATGATCGAGACGGCGGCCGGTTCTGGCTCGGATGGTTTCTGCCCCGCCGGCTCGGCTGGGGCAGAGGCCGCCGGCTGCGTGGCGGCCGCCTGTGCCAGAGGCATCGAGAAGCTTCTGGTGAGCACGTCGGTGAAGGCCTTCGTGTCGCCGGCAACCGAAACGCTTAGCAGCGAATCGCCGATCGCGATCATCTCATGCATCGTTGCCGAGGCGGTCTGATGGGCCACGGCGGCAACGAGCGCCTTGACGTTCTCGGTATTGGCGGCCGCGCCGCCGGGGAGCTTGCCGTCCTTGTCGAACTCCAGGGTCAACACCGTCACCGGTCGAAGTGCCTTGCGGTCGATGACTTTGAAGAGTTCTTCTTCATAACTGGTTCCGGCCGTCACGCGGTCGGTCTCGCTGCCGAATTGCAGCACGAGGCGATTGGCGTTCTGGTTGACCGCCTGAAGCTTCATGGCTGCCCAGCGGTCCCTGGCGGCGTTCAGTTTGCCCATCGTGGCCGCGGCTTCGGCGTCGGAATTGAAGAACGCCGTCGAAGTTTGCGTGATGCGGTAGTCGTCCGCCAGGTCGCCGACGACGTTGTAGTCCTGGTCGTATTTCAGGAGCCCATTGAAGAGGAACTGGGCCACTTCCGACGCCGAGGTAGTTTGGGAAATAATCGGATTCAAATCGTCCGGTTCGCCGATGCTGCCCAGCGTCAATTCATCGACCTTATGCGCGACGTGGACGTTGCGCACGACAAAAAAGGCCATGATCATCCAGGCGATGATGACGATCAGCGGAACCAGCAGCAGTTTGCGAAGGAGCATCGATTACCTTGCGTGGGGACTACTTTTGGTGGGCATCCTCGGCCGGCGCCCACCAGTTCATGTAATACGTCGCACCGACCTTGGTTTGGGCCTATTTTCCAGCCGGGGCTGCGGGGTCTGCGGTGGGGCCGAAGTCCGACTCGATGGGCAGACGGATGCCGTCATCCTTGAACGCTTCGACCCACTCGCTGACGGCGCGGATGACGTTGATCCCGCGATTCTTGTCGTCGCCGGAGGCCAGCGCCCGCCGGATGGCGTTTCGCGAGCTGCCCGAGGCCGCGGCCATGGCGATTTCGGCAGACCGCAGCAGCGAGGAGTTCGCCGTCACCAGTTCTCCCAGCGAATCTTCCTCAATGCTCCGCTTGATGATCGGGGGCGGGGTGACTTTGGGTCTGCTGGTGGGTTCTTTGGCTTTTCGCACCGGCCCGCCGGCGGTGGGGTCGCCGGCAAGATGGTCGACGTTCGCCGGCGGCTGCTGGGCGGCGGGGCGTTTGGTCACGGGGGGCTGGGGCTTGGCCGCGGTTCCTGCGGCAGCCTTGGGTTTCACCTGCGTCATCGCCCCTTCGAGCAGGTTCTGCGCCACCTTGGTTGGGGTTGGGCTGCCCGGACCCTCCGGGACGGCGACTCCGGCGGGCGGTTGGTCATCGGCGGGGGGTTGCACGGCAGGGGGCTGCACGGCGGCCTCGGCGGCCTTGGCGCGTTCGGCTTCGACCTCGGCCAACTTGGTGTCGGCCTTTTCGTATATCCGCGCGGCGCACCAGGCCATGTCGACCATCATCTGGCGGACTTTCTTTCGGGCGGCTTTGTCGCTGCCCAGTCCGGCGTCCAGGTCGGCCAGGATGGGCATGGCCGCGGAGCAGGCATCGGCCCATGCGGGATCGGCGGCGAGCACCTGGCGGCAGTAGGTTTTCCAGTTCCGCGAGAGGACGTCGAGGATGGCTTTGCGGACCGGGGTGTTCATCGCCGCTGACGTTCCGCCCTGGCTGAAGCTCATTGCCTCAAGCATGGCGCCGACGACCATGGGGGAGTCTTCCTTGCCCGCGGCGGCGCTGACGGTGGCAACGAGGTCCAAGGCCGGAGCATCGCCGCCGCTGAGCAGTGCCGGGCGGATGCGTTTGTATCCGCCCCATCCCATGTACCGCACAGCCACGTTGGAACTGCCCACCATCTTCTTCAGCGCCGGCTCGATGGGGGCCTGGGCTACCATGGTCAATGCCATCGCCAGGTTGATCTGCTTGGCCGCCAGCAGCGGGTCGTCGGCCTTGAGACCGTCCAGCAGCGGCGTGATAGTGCTTTCAAGACTGGCCGCGAAGGCGTTGGCGAACTCCGAGCCGGAACCGGCGTGGAAGTCCAGCGTCAAGCCGCGCCGCGCGTCGTAGATCTGGGTGCGGCTGGATGCCTTGGCGATCATGCCGACCCAGTACGAGATCCTGGCTTCGAGCGGTTGCGTCAGATCGAGTCCGGTAGCTCCGGCCGGCGGCGCCGGCGGCGCAGCAGACTGGGACAGGGCGGTGGAAGACATGCCTGCCAGAAGGAGGCAAGCGGCCAGTGTTATGGACAGGGCGCTACGCATTATTTTCCCTTCATTTAGCACCAGGCAGAACAACTGAATTGATAGTAGACCGCCCCCTGCGGCCTGTCAAGAATCATATGCGACTGGCAGCAATCGCGACTGAAGGGTGCGGGGATAGCGCGACCGCTTGCGCAATAACTGCTAACCCGCAGGCGGCTCATCGCTTCAGATGCTCTTGCCCTGGGCTACGTGTATTACTTGCTGTCGGCGATGCTGCCCTTGGGCGGCCAGGGCTGATCGCTCAGCCACAGCGGGGCGGCCCGAAGGACGAGCTGTTCTTTGGTCACCAGAAAGTGCGGATTGCCGCTGACGCCGGCGCGGCTGGCGTTGATCTGGTAGAGCTTGGGGTACTTGCCGTAGACGCCGGTGCGCCCGGCAGAGTCGCCGTGTCCGCCGTCGACGTTGCCGAACACGGCCGTGCCGGCTCCCAGCAACCGCGTGTCGTCGGGGTTATAGATGTTGCAGATGCCCTTGCGGGTCATCGTCATCGCCGCCGCCAGCGGGTAGTCAGCCGAGAGGCTCGCGGCCAGCAGGAACGCGCCCTCGATGGGCTTGGCGCCGGGGACCGTCGCCAGGGCTTCGAGCGTGAAGACGGCGATCCCGCCGCCGCCGCTGTGCCCGACGAGGTAGACGGGCTTGCCCGGGTGATCGAGCTGGTATGCGGCGATGCGCTCGGCCAGCGACTCGGCGGCGCGGCGGTTGCCGTCGCTGTCGGTCTGGTTGACGATCAAACCCAGACCGGGGATCGGGAAGCCCCACTTGTGGATCACCAGCGCGTACGGAATGTTCGAGTTCACCAGGCCCTGGCGCAACTCGCGATTGGCCGAGCTCTCGCCCTCGATGCCCGGAAGGATCACCACCAGGCCCTTGTCCATGCGATCCGAGGAGGCAAACATGGCTTCCTCGCCGCAGCCGCCGAGCAGGAGGGCGGCCGCCAGCATCGCGATCGTCAACAGCGCGGTTCCAGACATGTCAGTTCTCCTTTGCCGCCGCCGGCTGGGTCGTTGCGGCTTGCGTGCCGCTGAAGCGGGTCACTTGTCCATCCAGTTCAATCTCGCGGAAGCGGGTCTTGGTTTTGAGCAGGACCTTGACCAGTCCGCCGGGCACAGCGGGGTTTCGCCACGAGCGGATCCACATGTCCTGGCTCTGGTCGACGAATCCGGGCACGGCGGCGTTGACGGTGAGTTCCCAGATGGCGCAGAGCACCTTCCGGTCGCCGACGAGTATCTTTTGAGTGCCCTTGGGCTTGATCTTGGCGCTGGGATGCGTCCGGGGATGGTCAGCCGGGTCGATCATCGCCTTCTCGACGCGCGATGCGACGTGGGGCGGGCCTTTCTCCAACTGCACCGTCCGCTCGATGACGACCTTCTCGGCATCTTTGGAGACGAGCTTTTCGGTCATGGTGACATTTTCGGTGCGCTTGCCGTCTTTCTGCGTGCCTTGCATCGTCACGCTGGCGCCGGTCTCGAAGGGCGCCCATCCGGCATAGTTGGGGTTGGCGACCAGTTCCGGCTGACATCCGCCGAAAACCGCTACACAAAAACCCGCAATGATCGCACAGGCAAAGGGCAGTCGCTTGTTCATTCATGCGTCCTCGAAAAAGTGCCGCTGCTGGCAGCGATTCTACCGCCGAGTGCGACAAATCATAATTCAAACTTCAAATTACATGCAAGAATGCGAATGAAAATGGACGCTCAGTGCAGGAGCCCCGGCGGTCAAGCCGTGATGCCTCCTTGTCAAAACCGCGATCTGGGTGGATAATACCGCCATGACAGCCACGCCATATTCCCCGCGTGATGAATCCGCATCGCCCCAATGGTCGCGCCGCGAGCAGTTGCAGACGATCCTGCCCCGGCTGCTCGGACCGGTAGACGAACCCACCCTGGCGGGCATCGAATCGGTCGTCGAGTGGGTTAATCTTAAACGCGGCGACGTGCTCTTCCGCCAGGGCGATTCGGGCGACAGCCTCTATCTCATCGTCACCGGGCGCGTCTGCGTCGTACGGCAGGGACGCGACGGGCCCAGCGTCATCGCCGAACTCTCGCGCGGCGAGAGTGTCGGCGAAATGGCGCTGATCACCGGCGAGGCGCGGTCGGCCGACATCTACGCCATGCGCGACAGCATCCTCCTGCGACTGTCCCGCGAGGCCTTCGACAAGATCGTCGAGCAGTGCCCCGTGCTGATGCGGTCAATCGCCAAGACGCTGATCGGCCGCCTGCGCGCCGCCGATGAGTCGCGAGCTGAAGGTGGCTTGCTGCGGACCGTGGCGGTGCTTCCGGCCTCGACAACCGTACCGGCGGAGGACTTCTGCAACCGCCTGGTGATGGCCCTGGCGCCGCTGGGCAGCGTGCTGCACCTGACCAGCCAGCGCGTCGAGACGATCCTTGGGACCGGCGCCGCACAGTCGGCGGCCGGCGAAGCCCAGGCCGCCGCCCTGGCCGCATGGCTCGACGAGCAGGAGGCGGCCCATCGCTTCATCGTCCTGCAGTGCGACGGCGACGCCTCGGCATGGACGCACCGGTGCATCCGCCAGGCCGACCGCGTCCTGGTGGCCGCCCGTGCCGACGCCGATCCGACCGTCGGGGCGGTCGAACAGGCGGCCTTGGCGGGGCAGACGCAACTGACAGCCGCCCGGCGGACGCTGGTGCTGCTGCACGCCGACGGGTCGAAGCTGCCCTCGGGCACGAAGCGCTGGCTGATGCCCCGCAGCATGCACGACCACCTGCACGTTCGACTCGATCGCGACGGCGACTTTGCCCGCATGGCTCGCGCGCTGGCGGGGCGGTCTATCGGCCTGGTGCTTGGCGGCGGGGGAGCGCTGGGGCTGGCAGAGTTGGGAGTGATCCGTGCCTTAGAAGAGGCCGGCGTTCCCATCGACATGGTCGGCGGAACGAGCATGGGAGCCGTCATCTCCTGCCTGCACGCGCTGGGGCACGACTACCACAGCGGGCTGAAAATGAACCGCGCCGCCTGGATCGACGCCAAGCCCTTCCGCGCGTACGCCCTGCCGTTCGTGTCGCTGTTCCAAAGCCCGCGGTTCGACGGTATCGCCAAGACCGCCTGCGGCTACTGCGATATCGAAGATCTGTGGCTGCCCTTCTTTTGCGTCTCCAGCAATTTGACGCACTCGGACATGAAGGTCCATCGCAGCGGAACGCTCTGGCGCGCCGTCCGCGCCAGCGCCACCATCCCCGGCGTGGCCCCGCCGATGGTCGACGACGGCGACCTGCTCGTCGACGGCGGGGTCGTCAACAACCTTCCCGGCGACGTCATGCGGGAGCAGGGCGCCAACACCGTTATCGTCGTCGATGTACACCCCGAGGAGGAAATGCACGTCGAGTACGAGGACATGCCCTCCTGCTGGCAGATCCTCTGGAGCCGCGTCCTGCCCATGCGAAAACGCATCAACGTCCCCAGCCTGCTCTCGCTGCTGGTCCGCTCGACCATGATGAGCAGCCACAACCGCAAGAAGGCGGTACACGCGGCCGCCGACCTGCACTTCACGCCCCCCGTGACGCACTACAAGCTGCTGCAGTTCGCCGCGATGGACGAGATCGCACGGATCGGCTACGACTATGCCCGCCAGTACATCGCCCAATTGCACAGCGAAGGAAAACTCCAACCTATCCTCCAGGCCGCCGGCGTGACGAGCGCGACGTCTGGCAATCCGACAGCGACTGCCTGAAAGATAATAGAAAGCGGGTGCGGACATGGGAAACTACTCGGACCGCCTGACCACCGAGGTGCGGCTGGAACGCATGCGGCCGGAACAGATCGAAATCGCCAAGCGCGTCCGCCCGGCGATCTATGTTCCCCTGGGGTCGATCGAATGGCACGGGCGTCAGAACCCCGTCGGGCTCGACGCGATCAAAGCCCACGAACAACTGGTGGCGCTGGCGGCCCGCGTCGGCGGCGTGGTCTATCCGCCGGTGTTCTTCGGTTGCGGCGGCGGACACATCTGCTACCCCGCGACGTACATGGTCGCCGCGCAGCCGATGGTCGCGATCGTCACGGACCTCCTGAAGGGCTTCGAGCGGGACGGGTTCAAGATGGCCATCCTCGTCAGCGGACACTACCCCAACCGCAGCGAGTTCATGGACCCTGCCGTGGCGGCGTATCATCAGGGCGGCGGAACGATGCGCATCCTCAGCATCGTCGAGTGCGAAGTGCCCGACGTCGGCGGCGACCACGCGGCGTACTGGGAAACTTCGGCCATGCTCCACCTGCACGGCGAGACCGTAGACATGTCCGCCTTGGGCCCGCCCCCCGCAGCCTTGGCCGATCAAGCCGAGAACTTCATGCCCATTGAGTTCCACGACCACCCCTGCTACGGGATTCTCGGCCTGGACCCGCGTGGCCGCGCCAGCGCCGTCGCCGGAAAGACCCACACCGACCGTCTGGTGGAGTTCTTCGCCCGATGGCTCGACGGCGAGGAGCCTGCCCGCGGCAACGGCTGGCTCAGAGCCCCTGACCAGCCAGAGCCCTCCCGCCAAGGCACCGGGCTTGATCCCGGTTAATCGTGTACTGCCGCACCCGCGGGCGCTGTCGCCGGTTGTGTCGCCGGGGCGGGCCTGGGCGGGGGGACCAGCGGGAACTCCTCGACCACTTCGCCCGAGGCCGTCATCGTCGTGCCGGTGATCTTGTCGCCGTCGACGTGAATGGCCGTCAGCATCAACTCGTATCTGCCGGTCTTTTCACCGGCCGGCGTGCGGATCTTCGTCGCGCCGCCGCCGGTGCCGATGACGTACGAATCGCCCTCGATTGCCTCGGCAATTCGCTTGCCTTCGTAGATGCCCGCCCCGCCCAGCGCCTGAATGATGTACGTCACGCCGTCGCGGTGCGTGCGATAGTAGCTGTGGTCATGCCCGGCAAAGTCGGCCACCACGCCATACTTGGTACACAGCCGCGTGAAGGCTGTCGGGCGGCCCGGAATTTCCGCCTTGGGCTTGACGCCGATGGTGTAACTGGGCACATGCTGCCAGACGAAGAGATGTTTGCCGGCCTTCTTGCCCTGGGCCAATTGCTCTTCGAACCACGTCAGTTCGTCTTTGGTGGGTTGGGTCATGGCGGCGTCGAGGGTGATGAAGCGGCAATTTCGCACGTCGAACGTGTAGTGCTTGGAATCGATGCCCCAGAATTTGACGTACAGGGGAAACTGCTTTGCCTGGAGTCCGCCGACATCATGGTTGCCCACGCAAGGCCACAGGGCCATCTTGCGGGCGAATGGCGAAAGCTGCCTCTCGAACTGGTCGTAGTTCTTGGGCACGGCGCTGGGGACCATGTCGCCGATAAGCAGCACGTGCGAGGGCTTCAGCGCCTCTGCCCGATCAAGCAGGCCCGTGAAGCCGGGGTTGCACTTCGAGTCGCCCATGACGACGAAGCTGAACTTGTCGGCCGTAATGCCCTTGAGCGCCTGGGCCATCACCGGGCGCGGGTCGAAGGGCTCTTTCGGCGGAAACGCCAGGGCAATGGCCGGCAGCAGAACGCAAGCGACGGCGGCGGTCGAGAACCTGGCGAAAGATTTCGAACGAGGCATGTCGGGAGTCTCCATCTTCTGTAGGATTAACCCCGGCCAAACGTGGGCGATTCTATTCGCTATTGAAATTTCAATTTCATGGATCGAATCCGCCCCTTGTGCGTCGAATGCAGCGGGTATCATTCGACAGAACATGGAGTCGACGACTATGAGCAAGACGATATCGGCGTTAACGGTCGGGGCAGCTTCGTTGCTTATGCTCTGCCTGGGCGGGCAGTTCGGAGTGGCCGCGGAGAAGGGCACGGCCGTGGCGGTCGTTCAGCAGTGGCGGGGGTTCAACGCCAGTCAGGAGGCGCCGCGGCGGGTCGTTGTCAAAGACCAGAAGGCGTGGGAGGAGGTCTGGTCGGCCATGGTCGGCTATCTCGAACCCAAACCCGAGGCGCCCAAGGTCGACTTCGACAGTCAGATGGTCATCGCCGTCTTCATGGGCCGGCGCAGTACGGGAGGCTTCTCGATTCAAATCACCGGCATTGAGCTCAATGACAAGATGGTCGTCGCGGTCAAGCAGTCTTCCCCTCCGCCCGGCGCCATCACCACACAGGCGCTGACATCACCGTATCACGTGGTGGTCGTCGCCAAGACGGACAAGCCTGTTGAGTTCGTCGACGATAAAAAGTGACCGCACTGCCCGGTGACGCTGCAATAACGCGCGTCGCCATGCCACCCTCCGCTGCAGCCACCCTTAACGTGGCAGGGAGGGTGTTTGGACTTCAGGCGCCACGACCCCGGCGGGCGCCGAGCCCGATGCGGGGCGGCTGGTCGCCAACTTATGCCCGTTGGCGGCCGTGAAGTACTTCTGAATCACGTTCATTGCGGGTTTTCCGCAGGGCACGTAAGAAGTGTCGCGCGGGCCGATCTCCTGGTCGGGGTGGTTCTTCCATTCCCAGACGAGGATTCCGCTGACGGCGGTTTCTTTGCCCCAGGTGCGGAAGAAGGCCTCGAAGCAGTCGGCCTGGACGAGTGGGGCGGGCTTGTCGGGCGAGCGATAGTAATCCCAGGGATACTGGGCGCAGGTGGCCTGGTTGGGCCAGCCGACCTCGGTGAAGATGATCGGTTTGTTGACCTTGGCCTGCCAGGAGAGGATGTCTTTCTTGATGGGGATCCAGCCCTGCATGAGCCGGTCAAGCGTCGGTTCGGCGCCTTCGGTCAGATCGTAATAGGTCGTCATGCCGACGACGTCCAGGTCGTCCCAGAACTTCGGGACGGTGTAATGGTCCCAATTGGCCGAATATGACAACCGCCCGCTGAAATGCTTTCGCACCTTGGCGATCAGCTTGCGCCACTGGTCGGTCTGATCTTCCGTCGAGATCAGCTCGGACCCGACGCTGAAGATTTCAACGTTGTTGCTCTGGGCCGTCCACACGAAGTGCATCACGAAGTTGGTGTAGTCTTCCCACCAGTCTTTCCAGTTGACGGGGTTGATCTGTCCGCGCCATTCCTGCTTGCGGGGGTTCTCCAGCAGCACGATGGGCATGAAGACCACGCGCAGCCCCTTGCGGTGGGCGTGCTGAAGCAACTCGCCCAGGTCGCGGTCGGAGGGGACCTTTCGCGAGTCGATGAAGATGCTGGTCGATCCGCCGTGCTCCTGGTAGCCGGCCACGGAAATGCAGATCGTGTTGGCTCCGGTGGCGGCGATCTCGTCGATGGACTTGTGGTAGAACTCCACGTTCTGGGCGTTGTCGAACTGCAGGCAGAATCCGCGCATCTGCTCGACCGGCGCCGGGGCTGCCAGAAGCGACGGCGGCTGCATCGGGGCATTGCGCGGCGAGCCCAGCATCCCTACCGCGCCGATACCGACGAGGGCGGCCGCAAAAATCACCAGGATCAGCAGTTTGTCCGTTTTCATGAAGGTCCTCAATATCTCAATATTAAACGCTC
The DNA here is from genome assembly GCA_039680605.1 of Planctomycetaceae bacterium. Taxonomy (NCBI): domain Bacteria; kingdom Pseudomonadati; phylum Planctomycetota; class Planctomycetia; order Planctomycetales; family Planctomycetaceae; species Planctomycetaceae bacterium. The sequence goes on from JBDKTA010000068.1 coordinate 86,405, forward strand.
GCCGTGGGCGGGAGGTTGTATTTTTGTCATGGCGCCCCGTCGGGGGCGGGGCGGTCCTGGGCGGCGTTGTCGCCCGCGGGGGCGAATCGTCTGGCGGCGGCGGCTTCGGCATCCAGCGGAACGATCAGCGTAAATACGGCGCCCTTGCCGGGGGTGCTCTTGACCATCAATCGCCCGCCCAGCAGCAGCGACAATTCCTTTGCGATGGCCAGGCCCAGCCCCGTGCCCTGGGCCTGCTTGGTCAGCGAGCGGTCGACCTGGTAGAACTTCTCGAAGATGTGTTCCTGGTCGGCCTCGGGGATGCCCGGTCCGGTGTCGGCGACGGAGACGGCGACTTCATCGCTGGTCTGCCCCGCGCTGCGGCGGATGCGGACGGCGGCAGAGAGCACGACCTCGCCGCCGGGCGGGGTGAACTTCAGGGCGTTGGACAGCAGGTTGTAGAGGATCTGCTGCAGTTTGCCCGAGTCGGTTACGATCAGGGGCAGGGCCTCTTCGATCTTGGCCTCGAGTGACAACTGCTGCTGGTCGGCCAGGGGTTTGAGCAGCGCCACCAGCGTCTGGCAGACGTCCGAGAGCGAGACCTTGTTGAATCGCACGTCGGCCTTGCCCGCCTCGATCTTGGCCAGGTCCAGCAGGTCGTTGATCATTCCCAGCAGGTTCTTGGCCGAGGTGATGATGTTGGCGGCGTAGCGGCGGTTGCGTTCCTCGCCGGTCTCGGCCAGCAGGTCGGCGAATCCGATGATGCTGTTGAGCGGGGTCCGCAACTCGTGCGAGACGCTGGCGAGGAACTCGCTCTTGACCTTGTTGGCGTTGAAGAGCGTGACGTTGGCTTCGGCCAGTTCGCTGAGTTTGAGGTCCAGCGCTCGGTTGGCGTTGCGGAGCTGCTCGTGCTGGGAGTTGATGGCGTCGAGCATGTCGTTGAAGCTCTGCCCCAGGCGCTGCAGCTCATCGCCGGTCGACAGCGCCGTTCGCACCGACAGGTCGCCCTCGGCCACCTTGCCGGTGACCTTGTGCAGATGGCGCACGGGGCGCAGCACCAGGCGCTGGGTGATGATCGAGAAGAGGATGAACGCCAGCAGCCCCGCCATCGCCACCCCGACGATGAACGCCCCGCGCGCCCACCAGGTCATCGGCTCGGCCGAGGCGGTGTCCGGAACCGTCACCTCGGCCACCGCCACCAGCGTGTCGGGCTGCAAGAGCATGGCGGCGCGGGTGGCCGTCTCGCGGCCGTGGCAGGCCAGGCACTTCTCGTTGACCCTCACCGCCCGGTAGCATCGGTAGACGGGCCGACCGCTACGGTCTTTGGTCTTGCCGACGGCGGTGTCCTGGTCTGGATTTTCGGCAAAGGCCCGCGCGGCGCGGGCGGCCTCGGTGCTCAGCAGCGGGTTTTGCGCCAAGTCGGGGCGCAGGCGGATGACGGAGGGTCCGCGACGCTGCGAGAGCTCCTCATTCATCGTGTAGAGTTGCGCCAGGCGGCTGGGGGTATCGCCCTGCCGCATGTGCTCCTGCATCCACTCGTTGACGCGAAGGCGCGTCAACTCGGCCCCGGGGCGCTCGATCCCCTGGTCGCTGAGCAGCTCCAGGAAATACCACGGCGCGCCCATGGCCGCGGCGATGATCGTCAGCACCGCCACGCCCAGCAGCAGGCGAAACTTCGTCGCCAGCGAGATTCTCACCACTTGCCTTGCCATAGTCGCCGTTACCGCCGTGACAGGTACGTCTGGGCAATGTCGCGCAGCGTGTATCCGGTACGGTTCAGCCGCCGGATCAACCGCACCCGCCGGACCAGCTTCTGATCGAACAACCGCCGCTGCCCCTGGCGCAGCGGACACACCAGCCCCAGCAGGATGTAATATTCCAATGTCGCGGGGCTCACACCAGCCGCCGCCGCGGCGGCAGAGAGCCGCATCAGCGTCGTCTTGCCTGGCTCGTTCATGGAACCTGCAGTGTATCCGCTGGACGGCGGGCAGACAAAAAAGAATCACGCCACGCTGTCAAAGCACTACATCGCCAGCGAGACCAGGTAGTCCGTCAATGCCGGCAGATTTGGGAATTGAAGCACCTTGTCAGGAAGCGGTTTGGGTGTGGGCGCGCCGATCATCACGACCTTGCACCCAAGCCGCGACGCCTGGCGGACCAGCGCCTCGTCTTGGCTGACAAAGTACAGAACGTTGGGGGGGGTCTTGCGCAGCCCGCGAAGTGCGGCCTGAAGGGCCTCCAGGCGCGTTCGGGCCTGCGCGCCGGGCAGCACCAGGGCGGGGGGCAGGTCCCGGCGAATCGCCGCCAATGACTCGACGAACTCGGCCGGCGGGCCCGACCCCACGAACGCGACGATGCCCAGCCGGGACATCGCCGCCACGGAGGCTTTCAGACCCGCTGCGCTACTGCCCGCCAGGCGGCTGTCCACAAGGAAGACACGCTCCTGCGGCCGCACGCCTGCGATGATGGCGGAGGCTTTCTCGAAGGCATAGGGACCATATGGCGCGCCCTGGACCGTCCCGCGCTCCACGCCTGCCTGCGCCGGGCCGAAGTTGACTCCCGCGACCGTTCCGCCGCCGCCGAAATGTGCGGGCAAGACGCTGCTGTAGACGAGGGTCTGCCCTGAGGAGCGTTCCAGCGCTGGCGGAATGATGCAGAGCTGGCTGGATGCGGGGACACTGGGCGTCGCGACGGTGTCGCAAAGAACGAATGTCCGATGCGACTGGGCGGTGACGTCGCGGCAGGCCTCGATGCCCAGCCAGACCAGCGCCAGCAGCGCCGCGGCCGCCAGGGCCAACATGCCCCGCCGACAGGCGACGCCGACCGTCATGCGCTGGATGTGATCCATCATGCGTTCCCGGGCGGCGTGGCGCCGGCCGCGTCGACAATGTCGCAGCGGACCTGGGGTTTGAGGCCCAGCATCCGCGCCACCAGGCTGGCCGGAAGGGTCGTGAGCGTCCGGTCGTAGTCTTTGGCCGTCTCGTTGTAGTGCTGCTGGGCAGTGGCGATAGCGGCGGTGACGGCGGCGCGTTCGCGAAGTTGGCGGGCCAAATCGATATTAACGGCCAGGGTGGCGTGGCGGCTGCGCAGGTCGATCACGTCCTGAAGGCATGACGCCAGAACGCGATGGGCCTGACCGCGTGCCCTCACGCCGGAAGACTGCCGCAGGGCCTGGCGTGCGTCGGCCAGTCGCTGCAGCGAAGAGCGCCCGGCGCTTCCGAGGTGCAGCTCGACGGTCGCGGCGACGCTGGCGGCCAGTTCGCTGTATCGCTGCAATTGCGAGTCGACGCCCGCCCACGCCTGGCGGCAGCGGTTGCGGCTGGCGGCCAGTTGCGCCTGCCCGGTCAGCATCGCCAGGGCCAGAAAGCCCACAGCGGCAAGAAGCATCCAGATGCCCAGCATGGTGTTTTGTGCGGCATGACCGGTTAAGTCACGCCCTCGCTCCTCATACGGTTGCAGGCAACGGGCCGTGCAAATAATTTATCGGCAAACGAACCCTCTTGCGCATTGAAGATCGTGTGTTTATAATACGCGGATTATGGACGCATTCACGCTGGACAAGATCGAGTTCGACAAGATCCGGGACATCCTGGCAGGCTTCTGTCACTGCAAGCTCGGGCGCGACGTGGCGGCCCACATCGCCCCGGCGCGTAGCGGCGACGTCATCCGCCTGTGGTTGGCGCAGACCTCCGAGATGGTCGCGGCCCTGCGCGACTACTCGCCGCCGCCCTTCGGCGGCATCACGGACATTCACCCGCACCTGGCCCGCGTGCAGGACCCCAGCCAGTCCGAAGCCGAAGACTTCTCCGTCGTCGCCGCCACGCTCGAAGGCGCCGCCAACGTCAAGACGTTCCTGGACTCCCTGCCGGAGAGCTTTCCGCACCTGCGCGAGATGGGCGAGAAGGTCGAGACCTTCGACGGCGAGGTCAAGGCCATCCGTGCCGTGATCGGGCCCGACGGCCTGGTGGCCGACTCGGCCTCGCCGCGGCTGGGCGAGATGCGGCGCGAGATTGTCGCGGTGACGGATGAGATTTACCGCGTCATCCACAGCTACCTGCACGTGCCCGAGGTCGCCAAGCTCCTGCAGGACGAGACCGTCACCCTCCACGGCGACCGGTACGTGCTGCCGGTGAAGTCGGAAAACCGCGGGCGACTGCCCGGCGTCATTCACCGCACCAGCGGATCCGGCGCGACGGTCTTCGTCGAGCCGCTGGCCAGCGTCGAATTGAACAACCGCCTGGCCGACATCCGCGACGATGAGCGCCGCGAGGTGCGCCGCCTGCTGGGCGAGTTGTCCGTCCGCTTGACGGCGCGTGGGGCGGCTATCGCCTCGACGCTGCGCACGCTGGCGCAGGTCGACCTGCTTTCGGCCAAGGCGCAGTACGCCTACCAGTTCGACATGACCTGCCCCGAGGTGACGGACCAGGGCGTGCTCGAGTTCCCCCAGGCGCGCCATCCGCTGCTGGTCGACCAGGCCTGGCGGCAGGAGCAGGCAGGCATGCGGCCGATCGACCGCCACCCGGTGGTGCCCATCGACGTTCGGCTCGGTCGCGACTTCGACCTGCTGGTGATCACCGGTTCCAACACCGGCGGCAAGACCGTGACGCTCAAGACCGTGGCACTGCTGGTTCTCATGGCCCAGTCGGGTCTGCACATCCCCGCCCGCCGCGGCGCCACCATGCCGGTGTTCTCCAACGTCTTCATCGACATCGGCGACGAGCAGTCGCTCGAACAGTCGCTGTCCACCTTCGGCGCGCACATGAAGCGCATCCACTACGTGCTGAGCAAGGCCGACCGCTTCAGCCTCGTGCTGCTCGACGAGCTCGGCAGCGGCACCGACCCCGACGAGGGCGGGGCGATCGGCCAGGCCGTGCTCGACGAGCTGCTGCGTGTGGGATGCCTGGGCGTCGTCACCACGCACCTGAGCGTGCTCAAGGCCTACGCGTTCAATCACGACCGCGCCGATAACGCCTCGGTGGCCTTCGACACCCGCACCATGCGCCCGACGTACCACCTGCACATCGGCACGGCGGGGGAGTCCCACGCCATCGCCGTCGCCCAGCGACTGGGCCTGCCGCATCACCTGATCGACGCGGCGCGGCGGCACCTCAGCGGCCAGGGCAAACAGTTTACCCAGGCCATGCGAACCACCGGCGCCGCCCGCCGCTCGGCCGAGGCCGCCCGCTCCGACGCCCAGGCCGCACAACTGGCCGCTCAGGTCGAGAAGGAAAACTTCCAGACCAAGCTCGGGCAACTGCGCAAATTGCAGGACGAGTTCTGCGCCTGGCTGGCCGGACTGATGGAAATGAAGCCCGGCGACCCGCTGCCCGTGCCCGACCTGAACCGCCCGGGCAAACTGGTGCGACTCGAACTGCACCGGCAGATTGCCGTCGTCGATTCGGGATCGATGCAGGTCGAGGTGCCCCTCCAGGCCCTGATGCCCGACTTCGGCCAGGAACAGCAGCGGCAGGAGATCGCCAACCTCAAGGGCCAGATCGCCGCCCACGCCCGCGAGGCGTCGCTGGCCACCCAGCAGGCTAAACGGGTTCAGGCCCAGTACGAAAACGAACTCAAGCAGCTCCAGCGACGCGGCAAGCAATACGAGGATTGGCTGCGCAGCATCGCCGCCGTCAAGGTCGGCGATGAAGTCCCTATCGCTCGCGAGCCCGGAAAGGGAACGCTCACTGCCGTTGACCTGGCGAACCTCAAGGCCACCGTCAGCACCGGCCAGGACCAGCACGAGGTGCGCCTGCAGGAACTGTTCCCGCAGACCGGGCCTTTCGCCGCTCAACCGCCGCGACCCAGGCCTCAAAGCGCGCCGCCGCATCCACAGCAGCAGCACGGGCGTCGGCCGCAGGAGCACCAGCCTCGCACGCCTCGCCCGGTCGACAACCGCCCGATGCAGCGTCGCACGAGCGACAGCAACGCCGCCCGCGCCAGCCGCGAGGCCATTCTCGCCCTCGAACCCGGTCAGCAGGTCTACGTCGTGCCGTTCCACAAACGCGCCACGCTGGTGCGGTTCAAGCAGGACAAGGACCAGGCCGTCGTCTCCAGCGGCGCCTTCGAGATGACCGTACCGCTGGCCGACCTGGACCTGGTTCGCGACGGCGAGGGTTCCCAGAAAAACTAAGAGCCCCATCGCCGTGAGGCGCGGGGCTCTCCCTCCTCTAGTCTGTCCGCTGCGAGCTATCGGGGCGTCGCTACAGTCTCTATCGACCGCCCGCGGCGGGACATTAATAAGAGCAATGCGATCTCAGACTTCCCCCACCCACCGAACATGAGATGCCCAAGGCGTGGATCTCAGACCATTCACTAATCGCCGGTCAGCAGTCAGGAGGAGGCAGCCCTCTTGTATTGCCACAACCAGATACAAGCAATCGTAGACGGATCGGCCCGTCGTGTTGGCCAAGCGCAGGGCGTCCGCGGCGATGCCTCTAGTAGGCAAAATGCGAATTGGAAGCATCAAACATGCCGCAAGAATATCGTCTGCCTCCGCGTGGTCTATCGCCTTGCGGCCGACGCGTTTCCAGATGATGTTCGCCAGTTCCGCCCAAACCAGGTCGGGCGCTACCAGTTCGGCGGCCGCGGCGATAACATGCTCGCACTGGGCCGAGTGCTCCTCCTGAAAGTAGAGCTTGGCGAGAACGCTGGCGTCAGGCACCAGACGCATCATCGGCGGCGGTCCTGACGGATTAATTTAACGCTGTCGGAAAACTTGCGCCCTGCCCGTCGCGTTCGAATGGCGGCGGCTGCAGCAAGGGCCTCGGCAATAGATGTTCCCGCCGCCTGCTCCAGAAGCATTTTCGCCTCGCTTTGCAGTGATCGCCCGTTCTGTCTCGCGCGATCCTTGAGGCGCTTTAGGGTCTTGATGTTGACGTCCCGCACTAGAATATCAGGCATGGCCATTCTCCGTATCGCGTTCCTATCGGCTATTACTATGATAGCATCAGTAAAGCCGATCGACAATCCAATCCTAAGCTCTCGAAGCATTGCCGCCGTTGACAGCCCGGCGCGGGGGACCTACCATATTCGCCCATGCGAGTATTATCTGGAATACAACCGTCCGGGCGGCTGCACGTGGGCAATTATCTCGGCGCGATCCGCCAATACCTGACGCTGCAGGAGCAGGGGCATGAGTGCTACTACTTCATCGCCAACTATCACGCGATGACGAGCCTGTCCGATGCGGCCGAGCTCGAAGCGGCTACCCTGCACGTGGCGATGGCGTTTGTGGCGTTGGGGATCGACCCGGCCCGCAGCGTGTTCTTCGCCCAGTCGGACGTCCCGCAGGTGACGGAACTGTGCTGGATCCTCAACTGCCAGTGCCCGGTGAGCCTGATGGAAAAGGGCACCAGCTACAAGGACAAGATCGCCAAGGGCCTGCCCGCCAGCATGGGCCTGTTTGACTACCCGGTGCTGCAGGCGGCCGACATCGTCATCTACGATGCCAACTGCGTTCCGGTGGGGCAGGACCAGAAGCAGCACGTTGAGATGACGCGCGACATCGCCGCCAAGCTCAACAAAGCCGTCGGCTCGGAGGTGCTGGTGCTGCCGGAGGCGTACATCGTGCCGGATGTGGCCATCGTGCCCGGCGTCGACGGGCAGAAGATGTCCAAGAGCTACAACAACACCATCGAGATCTTCGCCAACGACAAGCAGACGAAGAAACGCTGCGCCCAGATCGTCACCGACTCGACGCCCCTGGAGGCCCCCAAGAACCCCGACACGTGCAACGTCTTCGCGCTGCTCAAGCTCTTTGCCAAGCCCGACGAGTTGCAGGACATCGCCGCCAAATACCGTGCCGGCGGGTACGGTTACGGCCACGCCAAGAATCGCCTGGCCGAGCTGATCAACGAGACGTTCGCGGCCGCACGCGAAAAGTACGCCCAACTCGAGCAGCACCCCGACGACGTGCGCGACCTGCTAGCCGAAGGCGGCCGCAAAGCCCGGGCGACCGCCGAAGCCACCATGCAGCGCGTCCGCAAAGCCTGCGGGCTCGTGCGGACGCATTGAACAGCCAAATTGGAAATTGGAAATTGGAAATTGGAAATAACGCCGCTTGGTACGCTTTGCGTCGCACCTTGCCGCCGTGGCGGTTTGAGGAGAATCTGCAGGAACTGGTCGAGTGCGCGCCGCGGTATGGGATCGACGAGGTCATCGTCGTTGTCGATACCGAGGAGTTCACGCACGGCCAGCCCCCGCTGGGGTGGATCAAACGCTACATGCCGATGCTGCAGCGGGCGGCCGACGAGCTGCGGCGAGCGGGCATCGTCTATTCGCTCAATCCGTGGATTACGGTAGGCCACTGCGACCGGGCGCGCGACGACCGCAAAACCCTGCCCGGGCTCCAGACGATGGTCGGCGACAACGGCGTGCAATGCACCAGCTGCGCCTGCCCGCTCGACAGCGTCTGGCGCAAGCACACCCAGAAGATCTGGACGCTCTACGCCAAGACGCGTCCTCACGTGGTGTGGGTCGAGGACGACATCCGCACGTTCAACCACGAGCCCATCCAGTACGGGTGCTTCTGCCCGATCCACATGGCGAGGTTCTCAACGATCGTCGGGAGCAAGGTCACGCGTGAACAACTGCTGACGGCCGTGCTCGCGCCGGGGCGCCCGCACCCGTGGCGCAAGGCCTGGCTAGACATGCAGCGCGACGCCATGAACGAGACGGTCGCATTTCTCACCCAGGCGATTCACCGCGTCAGCCCGCAAACATGCATAGGCCTGATGTCCAGTCACCCGCGAAACCACGTGATGGACGGGCGCGACTGGAAGAGCTTCTGCGATGCCCTCGCCGGCGGCCGGACCCTCTACAGCCGCCCGCCGATGGGCAACTACTCCGAGGGCCCGCTGCGCGGATTTTACTACTCGCACGATTCGATCAAGATCACACGGGCCTGCTGCCCGGCCGGAACGATCGAGCAGACCGAAGTCGAGAAGGTTCCCTTTACGCGCTACGCCAACAGCAGCGTCTTCACGTTCCTGGAGATGGCGGTCTCGTTCGCGTACGGCTGCCAGGGCGTGACGATGAACCTCTTCGACCATGTCGGCACGCCGATGGAAGAGGACGCGTCAGTGGGGCGGATGCTCGGCAGCCGCAAGCCGTTCCTCAACGCGTTGGCGGCCGCGGCGCAGCGACCGGGGATGTATCGCGGCGTGCGGCTGCTGCATCGCGACGGTAGCGCTTACGTCAAGCGTCTGGCTAAGGGCAAGCTCCGCTACGGCGCGCTGGGCGAGGAGGGCGCCGAGATGGGCGCCATCCTCGAAAGCCTCGGCGTGGCCACCACGTACGAGACCGATCCGGCCGGTGTGACGGCGGTTTCCGGCCAAAGCGCCCTGCGGGCCTGCACCGATGACGAGATCCGCCAGATGCTCGCCGGCGGGATGTATATCGACGCCGTCGCGGCCGGCGTGCTCGTCGAGCGCGGGTTCGGCAAGGAAATCGGTCTGACCGCGGTCGCCCCGCCGGTTTGCATCGACGACATCGAGCCGCTCTCGGCCGAGGAGTTCCACAACACGCAATTCGGCGGCCGCGAGATGGACTACATGACCCTCACGCTGCCGGACCTGATGGGCCGCCCGAGCTTAAGTATCGTCAAGCCCGCCGGCGGGGCGCAAGTGCTCAGCCACATGGTCGACCCCGACCGCCGCCGGCGGTACGTGGGCATGACGGCTTTCGAGAACGCCTTGGGCGGGCGCGTGGTCGTGCATGCCTTGGCGCTGGGCACGACCGTCGGCGGAGTGATCGGCGAGGCGTTTTTCAGCCCCACGCGCCAACGGCAGATTCTGTCGGTGATGGACTGGCTGTCCCGCGGCCGCCTCCCGCTGGTCACCACCGGCGACGGCGTCTATCCGCTGGCTTTCCGCAAAGACTGCGGCGACACGACGCTGCTGGGCATGTTCAACCTGAGTCTGGATCCATGGCCAGCCGTGCAGTTCGGCTTGGCGGACAGCCGTCACGTAGCGTCGATGAAAGTTTTGGGTTCCAATGGCAAGTGGTCGGCGACCCGCAAGCTCTTCGCCAAACGATGCGACAAGAAGAGCATTGTGCGATTCATGGACGGCGTTTCGTTTAATCAACCTCTGTTCGTCCAGATTCGATGGGTGTAATAAGTTGGGACGCTTACCACTTTTCTCTCAGCCTGTCGGTGTTCTCGCCGGCACAAGAGACCCTGGGAGTAGAAATGTGTATAGAAAGCAAAGAAAAGTGGTAAGCGTCCCAACTTATTCTTGCAAAGCGGATGGGCCGAGGCTTATCGTGACGGCATGCCACGAGCAGCCAGACTGGTCATCCCGGACTGCCCGCACCATGTGGTTCAACGGGGCAATAACAAGCAGGACGTCTTCTTTTCTGACGACGACCGGCGGTACTACTTGAGGTCTCTCAAGCAATGTGCTCGGGAATACGGCCTGAACGTGGTTGCCTACGCCTTGATGTGCAATCACGTTCATCTGGTTGTGGTGCCCAAGTCGGTTGAGTCGTTGGCGAAAGGGATCGGACGCACCAACTTCTTTTACACCCGGCATGTGAATGCGCTTCAGGGCCGATGTGGTCACCTATGGCAGGATCGTTTCTTTTCCTCGCCTCTCGATGAGAGCTACTTTTGGAACGCGATGGTCTATGTTGAGCGTAATCCGGTCCGTGCTGGAATAGTCTCGGCCGCTTGGGATTATCCCTGGTCCAGTGCGGCGGCTCACTGTAACAATCACGATCTGACGGGCCTGCTCGATATGCAGACGTGGCGTTCGGTGCAGCCGCCGGAGGGAAGTTGGCACGAATCATTGGCCGAGGGTCTTGACGAACAGACCGAGTTGAAGGTTCGGAGTTTCTCCAGTCGCGGGCTGCCGCTGGGGAGTGACTCGTTCGTCAGTAAGCTCGAATCCGACCTCGAGCGTCGCCTCAGGCCGGCCGAGATGGGTCGGCCAAGAAAACAGAAAGTTGGGACGCTTACCACTTTCCAAGGACCAGCCAGCCAGGCGTGAAAAGTTGGGACGCTTACTACTTTTCCTTCAAGCATGGGTCCTGTCACGGGGGAGGGTAAATAAATAGAAGATCGTTCGGCATCGAAACGAAAAGTAGTAAGCGTCCCAACTTTTAAATAGAAGATCGTTCGGCATCGAAACGAAAAGTAGTAAGCGTCCCAACTTTTCTAGTCGGGCGTCGCCACTTATCGGGCGGGTTGGGTCGCGGCGTCAGCCTTGTGCGAGCGAACCAGGACCCGTGCGAACAGCACAGACTGCACCTCAACTTTGACGGGCATCCGGCGGGCGCGCTGTTGCAGCCCGGCGAGGATCTCACCGCGCAGCGTCTCAAGGGCCGCCGATCCGTCAAACTGTTCCGGCGTCTTGCCGGCAAGGAAAACGATCAGCCAATCCTCAAATTCCGGATGTAGTCGCTGCAAGGCGTATTGCTTGGTGAAACTGGACTTCAGATTGAACTGCCTGACATCCTCGTCCTCTTCTATCCCTAGAACCGTCACGTTCAGTGCCAGCAGCACGTGCTTGTCGCCGCCTTTGAGATCGATCGCCATTTCGTTCATCGCGATCTCGCGCTGCTTGAGTTCCTGCTTGGGCGAAGCGTTTGGGCTGGGCGCCTGGGAGGGGGCGTACGGGTCGCTGAGCGTGGAACATCCGCCCAGCACTGCCAGAACCATGACGGCCGTCAGGCCATAGAGAGCCTTGCACATGTTCGTTCCTTTCCAAGTGTGCGCTGCACGCGACGGCGATAACTCTAGCCGCACGCGCGGGCCTACGCAACGCAGAAAGGAACGCGGGTTATTCCAAGGTGCCCGTCGCCACGAAGCTCTGGAGCGTTTTCATGTAGTTGGCTCGCTCGAAGGCCGCGGGCTCGGCGGTGTTGCGGTGGCTGAGCACGCCCTTCATCTGCTCCAGCGACTCGTATTCCATCTCTTCCATGATCGCCGTCATCTGCTCTTGCACGGTGGCGATGTGCCCAGGACCGTTGCGCAGCAGCGCCGAGCACATCATCGTCACGTCGGCCCCGCCCATGACGAGCTTGACGGCGTCGCGACCGGTGTGGATGCCGCTGGTGGCCGCCAGCGAAGCCGCCGTTCGCCCGAACAGAATCGCGATCCATCGCAGCGGCAGGCGATTGTCCTCGCTGGTCGAGAGCACCAGTCGCGGGCGCACCTCGAGGTTCTCCACGTCGATATCGGGCTGGTAGAAGCGGTTGAACAGGACCAGCGCGTCGGCGCCGGCCTCGACGAGTTGGTGCGCCATGTTCGAAATCGATGAGAAGAACGGCGACATCTTCACCGCAACCGGGATCGAGACGGCGGCCTTGACCGTCTGCAGGATATCCAGGTGTACCTGCTCTATTTCGTGCCCGGAGACCTGCGGGTTGGTCGGCAGAAAGTAGATATTGAGCTCCAGCGCGTTGGCGCCGGCTTGCTGCATCTGGGCGGCGTACTCGGCCCAGCCGCTTTTGGAGACGGCGTTGAGCGAGGCGATCACCGGGATCCCCAGTGCTTCGCGGAACCGGCTGATCTTGGCAAGGTATTCTTCAGGCCCGGTCACGTAATCGGGCTTGTCGGGGAAGTACGTCAGGGACTCGGGGAATCGCTCCGTGCCGTACTCCAGAAAGTAGTTCAACTGCCGCACGTCGTACTGGATCTGCTCCTCGAAGAGCGAGTGCATGACGACGGCCGCCGCTCCGGCGTCTTCAAGCCGGCGCACCGTGTCCAAGTCGTGCGACAGCGGCGAAGGGGATGCCACCAGCGGGCTGCTCAGGCGCAGGCCCATGTACGATGTTGAAAGATCCATGGCGTATCCTTTCCTGTTCCTATACATGATAGTCGCCCGCCGCGCGGCGGCTGGCGCTTGACCGGCGGGCGGTGCGGGCATAAAGTTCCGCATCAGGGAGTACCACATGGAACGGACATTAACGCTGCTCAAGCCCGACGCCGTCCAGCGCCAGCTCGTCGGCCGCATCATTGAGCGGTTTGAGTCCAAGGGACTCAAGATCGTCGCGATGAAGTTCCTCCGCGTCACGCCCGAGATGGCCGCAAACCTCTATTCGATGCACCAGGGCAAGGAGTTTTACCCGGCGTTGATGCGGTTCATCACGTCGGGCCCGGTGGTGGCGATGGTTCTGCAAGGGCTGGACGCCGTCAGGATCGCCCGCACGCTGATGGGCAGCACGTTCGGGCCCGACGCCGCGCCCGGGACGATCCGCGGCGACTTGGGCGCCTCGCGGCGGTACAACCTCATGCACGGCAGCGACAGCATGGATGCTGCCGCCCGGGAAATCCCCATTTTCTTTCCCGAGAATGAACTGATCGAGTACGACATGAGCATCGAGTCGTGGATCTATGCCCGGCACGGGCGCAAACATCTGTAGCGGGTTGAATATGTCCGACGACGCCCTTCGCATCGAACAGCTTCGCCAGCAGCTCCGCCGGCACGACTACCTGTACTACGTCGAGGCCGCGCCGGAAATCTCCGACCGCGACTATGACAAACTGATGGCCGAGCTCAAGGCACTCGAAGCCGCCCACCCCGACCTCGTCACCCCCGACTCGCCCACCCAGCGCGTCGGCGGCCAGCCCGTCGAGGGCTTCGCCACTGTCGAGCACGCCCAGCCGATGCTGAGCATCGACAACACTTACAGCGAGGCCGACGTGCGCGAGTTCGACGCCCGCGTGCGGAAGATCCTGGGCGAAACGCCGTTCCACTACCTCGTCGAGCCCAAGATCGATGGCGTGGCGATTTCACTGCGATACGAGCAAGGCGCCCTGGTTGCCGCCGTTACGCGCGGCGACGGGCGGCGGGGCGACGACGTTACCGCCAACGTGCGGGCGATCCGCTCCGTGCCGCTGCGCCTCCTGGGCGACGGCGCGCCGGACGTGCTCGAGGTGCGCGGGGAGATCTACTGGCCGCGCGAGGCGTTCAGCGCCTGCAATGCCCAACGGGTGGCCGAGGGGCTGGTGCCCTTCGCCAATCCGCGCAACGGCGCCGCCGGCACACTCAAGCAACTGGACCCGCGCGTCGTGGCCCAGCGCGGACTGGCATTCATGGCCCACGGGATCGGGCAGGCGTCTGGGCTTCCCGCCGATCGGGCCAGCGCGATCATGGCGGCCGTGGGCAAGTGGGGCGTGCCGGTCAACCCATCCATGAAGGTGCGCGAGAACCTGGAGCAGGTGCTCGAGGACATCGCGGCCTGGCTCACGCAGCGCAGCGAAGCCGACTACGAGACCGACGGCATGGTCATCAAGGTCGACGAGATCGCCCTGCGGCAGGAGCTGGGTTTCACCAGCAAATACCCGCGGTGGTGCATCGCGTACAAGTACGAAGCCGAGCAGGCCCACACGCTGCTGCGCGAGGTCGAGTTTCATATCGGGCGGCTGGGCACCATCACGCCGGTGGCGCATTTCGACCCGGTGCAACTGGCCGGCACGACCGTCACCAGCGCGTCGATGCACAACTTCGACCAGGTCAAGCGCCTCGACGCCCGCGTGGGCGATACGATCGTCGTCGAAAAGGCCGGCGAGATCATCCCGCAGGTGATGGCCGTCGACTTCGACCGCCGCCCGCACGAGGCCCAGCCCGTCGCGCCGCCGGACAAGTGCCCGTCCTGTTCCGGACCGGTCCATCGCGACGAAGGCGGCGTGTATCTGCGATGCGTCAACCCCGAATGCCCCGCCCAGATCCGCGAGCGACTGCGGTTCTTCGCCGCCCGCGACCAGATGGACATCGAGAACCTCGGACCGGCTGTCATCGACCAACTGGTCGACCGAAACATGGTGAACCACTTCGCCGACCTGTACACGCTCAAGGCAGACGAGATCGCCAAACTGGAACGCATGGGCGAGAAATCCGCGGCCAACCTCGTCGCCGCCATCGAAAAGAGCAAGGCTCGCCCCGCCCAGAACGTGCTGGCGGCGATGGGCATCCGCCACGTCGGCGGACGCGTGGCCGAGGTGCTCGTCGACCACTTCGGCAGCATCCCCGCCATCGCGGCGGCAGGCGAAGAGGACCTGACCGCCGCCGAGGATATCGGGCCCGTCATCGCGGCCAGCGTGCGCGAGTTCTTCGACAGCCCGGCCGGGCGCGAGGCCATGCAGCGCCTCGCCGACGTCGGCCTCAAGATGGAGGCGCCGAAGCGTGCCAAGGCCGCCGACTTGCCTCTGGCGGGCAAGAGCGTCGTGGTGACCGGCACGCTGGAAGGCTTCTCCCGCAAGGAAGCCGAAGACGCCATCAAGGCCGCCGGCGGCAAGAGCGCCTCCAGCGTCTCAAAGAACACCGCATTCGTGGTGGTGGGGGCCGACCCCGGCAGCAAGGCCGACAAGGCGCGGCAATTGGGCGTGGAGATCATCGACGAGGCAGAGTTCGCGCGGCGGTTAGGGCGACAGTAGCATGGGCATCTTGCCCATGAGTAGCACGGGCGTCTCGCCCGTGGTCCCGGAGCGTGTCGCGGACGTCTCGTCCGCGCGTGCCGAGGGCGTCCCGCCCTCGGTCCCCGATCCTGAACAGTCAGGGACACGCACAACGGAGTTGTGCGTGGCACCCATCCTGCTCGCGCTGCGGGCGCATGAAATAGGCCCGCGTTGGCGGGCCTTTTGCACAACCGGAGGCGGCGCTCAGCACATCGTCGCGTAGCTCAGGACGATGAACAGAACCATCTTCCACTTGCGGTCGATCACGTTCCAGTTACGCTGTACGAATCGGTCTAACATATCGCCTCCTAAGGCGGTTCTAACTCGACAGTCGAATTGTATCACACTTTAATAATTTGTGTGAAAAAATCCAGCCGGAAAGGCGCGGTTATAAGTCACAAGTATGGAAGATGTTACAACAGCGGTGCAGGTTAGCGGTCGAGCTTGCTTGAGCGGTTTCATTCGGGAACCAGCGCCGGGGAAACAACCGCGTCGAACAAGTTCGACCGCTAACTTGCCCTCACTACGTGTGGTAGTCGGCGTTGATGGCGATGTATTCGCGCGAGAAGTCGCAGGTGACTGCCGTGAAGGCGCCTTTGCCCAGGCCCAGGTCTGCGTCGATGAGGACCGGGTCGCCGGACATGTGGTCGGCGGCTTTCTTCACGTCGAACTTCGTGCCCATGCCTCGTCGGAAGACGAGCATTCCGCCCAAGCGGATCGAGAGCTTCTCGGGCACGACGCGGGCGGGGCTTTTGCCCAAAGCCGCGGCGATGCGCCCCCAGTTGGGGTCGCCGCCGTGGGCGGCGCACTTGAGCAGCGGGCTGTTGGCGACGCTCTTGGCGGCGATCATCGCATCGGCGTCGGTGGCGGCGCCGCGAACGGTGATCTCGATGAGCTTGGTCGCGCCCTCGCCGTCGCGGGCGACGGCACGGGCGAGCTGGTTGCACAGGCGGAAGACGGCCGCGGCAAAGATGATGAACTCTTTTGAAGCCTCGGTGATTTTCTTGTTACCAGCGCGGCCGCTGGCCAGCAGCACCAGCATGTCGCTGGTGGAGGTATCGCTGTCGACGGTGAGGGCATTGAAGGTTCGGCCGGCGGCTCGCTTGAGGGCCTTGTAGAGAGCGGCGGGCGCGACGGCGGCGTCGGTGGTGAGGATGGAGATCATCGTCGCCAGCGAGGGGGCGATCATCCCCGAGCCCTTGGCCATGCCGGCCAGCGTGACAGTCGTGCCGGCGATCTTGATCGTCTCGACGGCGTACTTGTCGGCCAGGTCGGTGGTCATGATCGCGTGGAGGGCTTCGGCGTCCTGGTCGGTACCGAGCCGGGCGGCGGCTGCGTCGATGCCGGTCCGCACCTTGGGCATCGGCAGTTGATGTCCGATCACTCCGGTGGAGCCGACGAGGATCTTGTCGGCTTGTGTGCCCAGGAGGCGAGCTGTCTGCTTGGCCATGGCGGCGGCGTTGGCGACGCCGGCCTTGCCGGTGCAGACGTTGGAGTTACCTGCGTTGACGACGATGCCGCGGACGGTGCCGTAGCCCTTGGGCAGCATCAGGCGGCTATAGATGACCGGCGCGCCGACGACCTGGTTTGAGGTCGTGAGCATGGCGCAGGCGACGTCGGTTTCGCCGGCGACGATGGCCATGTCATTGCGGCCGGACTTCTTGATCCCGCAGGCAACGCCGGCGGCGAGGAAACCTTTAGGTTGGGTAATGTGCTTCTGTTGTGGGGCCATCAGGAACTCCTTTAGCCCGGGCTGCGCCCGGGGAACAACCGACGACGAGGACGAGGACGAGGACGAAGAAACAGAACTCTCATACGATCACATCCATCCATCCATCCATCCATCCATCCATCCATCCATCCATCCATCCATCCATCCATCCATCCATCCATCCATCCATCCATCCATCCATCCATCCATCCATCCATGCTTCGATCCGCCGCCGATCGAAAGCGGCAGCTAAGGCTGCCGCACTCCATAGGCGCGGTTTGTATCAATACAGTCCCGTCTCCTGGGGCAAGTTGAACATGATGTTCATGTTCTGGATCGCCTGGCCGGAAGCGCCTTTGATCACGTTGTCCAACGCCGAAAAGACGATTACCTTGCCCTTGGCCATCTTCACGGTCATGTCGCAGTAGTTGGTGCCGCTGACGTACTTGGTCGCGGGAAGCACTTTGGTGCGCACGCGCACAAACGGGGCGTCGGCGTAGGCCTCAGTCAACGCGGCGATGAGGCGTTCTTCGGTCGCGCCGGCGGTGGGGGTGGCGTAGATGCTGGCGAGCATCCCGCGGTCCATCGGGCACAGGTGCGGCTGGAAGAGCAGCGAGACGGGGCGGCCGACGACGTCGGTGAGGATCTGTTCCATCTCGGGCATGTGGCGGTGGTTGCCGACGCCGTAAGGCTCGAAGTTTTCGTTGCGCTCGGGGTAATGGTTCTTGAGGCTGGGCGTTCGCCCCGCACCGCTGACGCCGCTAATGGCGTTGACGACGATCCCGCCATCTTCGATCAGGCCCGCCCGCAGCAGCGGCGCCAAGGGCAGAATCGTACACGTGGGGTAGCAGCCGGGGTTGGCGATAAGGTTGGCCTTGGCGATCTTGTCGGCATAGTACTCGGGCAAGCCGTAGACGGCTTCGGCTAGGCCTTCCAGGTCGGTGTGCGGGCAGTACCACTTCTCGTACTCGGTCGCGTCGCTGAGGCGATAGTCGGCGGACCAGTCGATGACCCGCATGCCTGCTTTGCGAAGCTGCGGGGCGTAACTCATGGCGACCTTGTGTGGCACGCACATCATGGCCAGTTGTACGTCGAGGGCGGCCAGCCTGGCCGGGTCGAACAGTTCCTGGCTGAGCTTGACCTGCTTGCTCAGCAGGGGGTAGAAGTCTTCCATCGGCCCCAGTTCGTTGGCCGGTCCGTAGACGCCCACCAGTTCGGCGGCCGGGTGGCGCAAGAGCCACCGGATGACTTCGAAACCGGCATAACCGCTGCCGCCGATGAGAGCGATGCGGATTTTCTTCTGAATGTCTATCTTTGTCACGGGGGCTCCTGTCGGCCGCAAGCTATTGCGGATTTTTGATTTCGGATTGCGGATTACGTTCATCCTATTCGTTCCCGTCGGGGAAACAACCGCGCGGAGCAAGCTCCGCCGCTAACCTTGCCCAGTTGTTGCCTTGTTCTATCTCTCACCAATCTTTGTCTCTTTCTTAATCCTCTTAATCTGCTTCTCTAAATCCCATAAATCCCGCACTCCCCGTCCCTGTCCTTGAGGGCAAAAAAAAACCGACGACGAGGACGAGGACGAGGACGAGGACGAGGACGAAGAAACGTCTCTGGCCAATCTTTGTCTCTTTCTTAATCCTCTTAATCTGCTTCTCTAAATCCCATAAATCCCGCACTCCCCGGCCCTGTCCCTGTAAGTGTGGGGCAGAAAAAAAGCTCCGGCGGACCGTAGCGGCCGCCGGAGCCAGGGTGTTCGGTTGCCGCAGGGGGGTTAACGCTTCGAGAACTGGAAGCGTTTGCGGGCGCCCTTCTGCCCGTACTTCTTGCGCTCGACCATGCGGGCGTCGCGGGTGAGCAGTCCCTTGGTTCGCAGGATGGCGTCGATCTCGGGGGCGGCCTTGCACAGGGCGCGGGCCAAGCCGAGCATGACGGCGCCGGCCTGTCCGGTCGTTCCGCCGCCGTTGACGTTGACGAAGATGTCCCACGAGCGGGGCATGCTGACCGCTGCCAGCGGGGCGTCGACGGCATTGCGGTCGACCTCGCGGCAGAAGTACTCGTCGCGTTTGCGTTTGTTGATCAGGATGTTTCCCGTACCGGGGCGGATGCGCACCCGGGCAACGGCCGACTTCCGGCGACCGACGCCCCAGATGAACTTCGCGCCTTCGGGCAGGGGCGGAGCGGGCTTGGAGACTTCCTGAGCGGGCGCCTCGGCGACCTCGACTTCGGGGGCCTGTTCGGCGGGGCTTTCAGAATCGGCGGGGATGTTTTCGTTCTCTGCCATGGAATCGTACGTCCTGAACTAGACCTCTAGCGGTTGGGGATTCTGGGCCTGGTGACGGTGCGTCGGACCGGCGTAGACCTTGAGCTTCTTGAGCATGGCGCGTCCGATGTTGTTCTTGGGCATCATGCGCCGGACCGCTTCGATAACGACGAAGGCGGGCTTCTTCTGGATCATCTTGGCCAGGGGCACCTGCTTGAGGTGTCCGGGATAGCCGGTGTAGTGGTCGTACGTGCGGTCGGAAAACTTCTGATCGCCGATGATTCGCACCTTCGCGGCGTTGACCACGATGACGAAATCGCCGGTGTCCACGTTGGGCGTGTATTCCGGGCGATGTTTGCCCATCAGGAGCATGGCGATCTTGGTCGCGGCGCGCCCGAGGACCTTGTCGGAAAGATCCACAACGTGCCAGGCGGTTTTGACTTCGCCCTTCTTTGCCATGTACGTCTTCATTCTACGGCCTCAGTAGCTGTAAGCGGAGCATCCAAAACGAGTCGCGCATTATCCGGGCGGTCTGGGCGACAGTCAACCCCAAAATTTCCAACCGGTTGAAAAATCATCATCCCCCCGCACGCGCTGCCGCCGAGTATTTCATTAACGCCGTTCTTCAGCGTTGCTCCGCGGCGGTTTCTTCCGTTGCGCCGTGCTCGCCGCGCGGGGTTTTTGCTGCAGGCGGCAGCGGGTTTTGCTATTGTATCGGAAAGTCGCGGCGACTGACTGGAGATTTCTACGATGGAAAAACGTTCGCTGTTCATCCTCACGATGGCCGCCTGCCTTTGTGCAACGGCCGCAGCGGATGCGCCCGACACGCAGCCGGCGACGACGGCCGTTCGCGCCGCGACTACCCAGGCGGCCACCAGCGCCGCGGCGACCTCGGCCAGCCAGCCCCAATGGACCGAGCAGGCCAAGCGGCAGGCGTATCTCGACGCCCGCACCAGAGCGTTTGTAGATCTCGCCGCGCAGGTCCGATTCCTGTCCGTGACGCCCAAGGTCACCGTCAAAGATTTTCTGGCCGAATCAACCGACCTGGAAACGGCGCTGATGATCCGTCTGCCTGCACTGGCCAAGATACTCGACGAGCAGTATCAGCCCGCTAAGTGCTCACTGACGCTGGTCGCCGACGTGCCTGCCCTGGCCGAGGCGCTGGCGGATATCTGCGCCGCGGCGTACAAGGGCGACAAGGTCAAGGCCGGCGATTTCAAGAAACTCGCCGCCGACAAGAAGGGGCAGATCCTCCTGGCGGCAGGAGAATCCGCTCCGGAGGCGCAGGAGGCCTGGAGTCCGCCGATCGAACCGGCCCCGGGCGAGAATGAGCCTCGCCTGACGAATGCCCCGGCCCAGACGCTGGCGTTCTGGCAGGAGCACTGCAATGCCTGGGGGCTTCGAAAAGTCGAGCAGGACGCTTACAAGGACGCGCTAAGCCGCCTGGCCCGGCGCGTGCGGGGAATGCAGATCAGCCCGAAGGTGACGGTGGCGGATTTCGTGGCCGCCAGCGACGATCCCGGCGTCGACGTGAGCAAGTTTCTTCGCGGGTCGCGCGAGACGGCGCGGCGGTATCGCAGCGACGCACTGTTTGTCGAGTCGGCGGCGCAAATTCGCCTGCGGTCGGTTTACATGAGCATCCGAAGCTGGTCTCGCATGCACAACCGCAAGGCCCCGCAGGCGCAGATGGACGCGTTGGAAGAGCGGATTTTGAAAGGCGACGACGAGGTCATCAGCGCCACCGGCGTCGCGGCAGCGGCGATCAAGCACGTCACCAACGCCTCGCCGGAGATGCTCAAGCGGCTGTCGCTGGCCTCGATGAGGCCCGCCTGGATGGGGCGTGTCGAGCGGGCCGAGGGCACCGCCGCCCAACCGTCCGTCGGCGACAGCGATGAATCGCTGCGCAAGGCCATCCAGTCCGCCGCACGGGATGCGGGGCGGGCGTTGGTCGTGAAAGTGCTGGACCTGCCCGTGGGCGAGCAGACGACGATGCGAGAACTGATGGGCGCCAGCGAACCGATCCGCGCGTGGGTGGCCGCGTATCCGCTGGACGCGCGGGTGGTGGAAGGCTCGCAGAAGATCGGCGACGACGGCAGGATAACCCTCACCATCGAGGTGGAACTGGGTCCCATGTGGGAGGGTCTGCTGCGGTACCAGGACACATGCACGATCATGATCAAGTGAAGAAGCTATCCGCCATCAGGCAGGCTGTCGCAACCGAGAGCTGATGACTGAGACGATAGCTGTTCTTTTGGAGAAACTCATGGACTACCAGGTTGGCGGCGTCGGCAGAGTGATCGTCATGCGCGGGTTCGAGGGCGAGGACGTCTACCAGGAGATCGAAGGGCTCGCCCGGCGCGAGGGCGTCAAGAGCGCCGCGGTGCTGGTGGTGGGGGGGCTGCGAAAGGGCAAGGTGGTGGTCGGTCCCAAGGACCCCAACGGCCCCATCGAGCCGCTGTACAAGGAGTTCAACGATGCCCGCGAGATCGCCGGCGTCGGGACCCTTTTCTGCGACGAAACCGGACCCAAACTGCATCTTCACGGCGCTATCGGCCGAGGCGATGAGGCGATCAACGGTTGTCCCCGTGGCGGGGCGACGGTCTTCTGCGTTCTGGAAGTAGTGATGATCGAGATAACCGGAACGACCGCCTGCCGCGCTCCAGACCCGCAATTGGCCCTGAAGCTGCTCAATTTCGCATAGCCTGAATATCGCGAGAATCGCGTGTGATCCCGATTAGCGGCGGGGCTTGCCCCGCGCGTTCTGCAGCACGATCTGCCTTTACGCGCCTCTTGGCCAGGTTCTTGCTGCGAAATGAAATGAAATGGTTCCCTGAGGGGTTTTCCCTATAACCCTATTTTTCGGGGTTTCAGGCTTACTTCTTGACGAATTTCACCCTTTGGAGTATATTGAGAAGCGTTGGCGGCCGGACTCCCTCCTCTGGCTGTCAAGTTCAATGGGCGTCAGGCTCCCCTCCCCTGACGCCTTTTTTTATTGGCCGGCAGAGGTAGGTGCTTGAGCACTTCCGGCGGGACCATTGCCGCGACATCCCCTCCGCCGGCAGCGATCTGCTTGATCAGGCTCGACGACAGGAACAGGTGCTGCGGGGCGGCCATGATGAATAGCGTGTCCAGCCCGCTGGCGGAGCGATTGGTGACGGCCATTCGCATTTCGAAGTCCAGGTCGCCGACGTGGCGGATGCCTCTGAGGATGACCCCCGCGCCGATTCGCTGGGCGAAGGTAACGGTCAACCCGCGGTAGATCTCCACCGAGACGTTGCCCAGGGCGGCGGTGAGTTTTTCGATCAGGGCCTTGCGCTGGGGCAGGGTGAGCATGGCGCTCTTTTCGGGATTCTCACCGATGCCCACGACCAGGCGGTCGAAGAGAGCGGCGCTGCGCTTGATCAGGTCGACGTGCCCGAGATGGATCGGGTCGAACGTTCCGGGAAAAACTGCGATGCGTTGGTTGGAAGCGGCCATGAGCCCTCCGCCATGTTCCCGCGGCGCCGGCGGGCGCAATAGGCCCGCCGCAGGAGCCTGCGGGAGCGGGGTTTCGCAATGGCGGCGCGACGCTGCGCGACCGGTCAGGGGTGTCCGAAACCAGCGTGCCAGTACGACAGGCGCGTGCTGTGGTCGATCAGCCAGAACGCGTCCCAATCGTCGGTGCGCTGCTTGTCCTGGAGGTCCTGAATCTGCGCCACGCGGAAGTCACGCTCGTCGGCCGATTCCGTCGGCGTGGCGCAATGCACACAGTTGAGCGGGTCCATGTGGCAGCATGCGGTGCCGTTGCAGGCGCCACAGCCGCTGGTGGCGACGGCACGGTCGCGGCTGCTGGTTGCGACCGCACGGTCGCGGCCGCAAGTGCATCCGCTGGCCAGGAGAAGAATCGCACCCAGTGCTGAGATCACCATAATCTGCTTCATAAAGTTCCACCTTATATTCTTTCCGGGCCCGCCATGGCCCAGATGGAGATCCGCGCCGGAGCCACGTCCGCGCGGATCTTTCATATCATTTATCGGCTCGTGCGGCCAGAGTAGTTTTGAAAAAATCCGACAGGATTCTGACCGCGGCGGTCATCTCGACGTACGCGTAGGGCACGTGGCTGCTCTGATGCAGTTGGCGGATCTGTCCGTGCAGGGTTTCGTACAGGTCGTCCCACTGCTCCGGGGCGTTGCAGAAGTACACCCGGCAGCCCAGCGGCCGGTGGCGCCGGGCGGTGCAGCGGTCGTCGATCTGGTAGGGGCATCGCGATTCCAGCCACGTCGCCTGCGGCAGCGGCGCCATCGACAACAGCGCCAACTCGCCCGTCGAGACAAACAGGCGGTGCCCGGCCTGGTCGAACTTGCAGCAGCGTCCGCAGGCGCGGCAGGAGAGGCTGCGAGACGCGACGGCGTCGTCGCCGCCGGAATAGATCAGCGCCAAGGCCTCCATGAAGGCCTGACTGGAGCGGCAGGCGCCGACGGCCGACGCCAGGGCCCCGGAACTACTCGCGCGTGCTGAGCTTCCGCTCATCGATTTCCTCTGGGGAAAGGCAGCGTCCGCGGTTGATCCCGACGCATCGGGCGCCGGCTTCGGCCCAGGTGTCGGGGTGCAGGAGGTTGCTGGGCCAGAACGGCCAGGTGCGGCATTGGATCGGCCGCACGGGGTAGATGCGGCAGGTGCGGGCGCCCTGCGACTCGGGCGTCAGGAACACGCAGTCGTGCGTGCGTTTGAATTCGAGGAGGCTGTACCGCCGCCCGACGCGGCGCACGTACTTGCGGCGCATCTCCTGGGGCGTGATGTGCAGGTAGTCGGCGATGGCCTTGATGTCGGTCTCGGTCACCCAGACGTACCCTTCGTCCGGACCGGCACAGCACCGTCCGCAGGCGGTGCATTCAAACGCCAGGCCAGTGAAGTACCAGGGCGCAGTATCAGTGTGGGAATCCATCTTCGGTAGTATAGCCAACGCCCCCGCCGCGGCGACACAGGATTTTGCGTCCGCGCCACAAAACGGCGTCGGCTAACGGGCAACAAGCATCACAGCCTTGTCTTTGGGTACCATGCGATGGTATACCAACGGGGCACGCCAACTGGGTCGAAGGGTTATCTGGGCGCACAGCATATGCACGGTGACCTGCGATCTTTGCCCGGTCTGTCGTTGGCGACGGTTGCAATGGCCTTAACAATCAAAGAGGCACAGCGCCAAAGGATTAATGCGACATGATGTCACGTGTGCATAGTGCGATTCTGCAGGGCATCGACGCCATCGGCTGCGAGGTCGAGGCCGATGTCGCTCATGGCGGCGAGGCGACTGTCAAACTCGTCGGCATGGCCGAGACGGCGGTCAAGGAATCCGTCAGCCGCATCCAGGCGGCGCTGCGCAACAGCGGGTATCGCTGGCCGGGGCCCAAGGTCACCATCAACCTCGCGCCGGCGGATGTGAAGAAGGAATCGGCCGCCCTGGACTTGCCCATCGCCTTGGCGGCGATGCTGGCGGCCCAGCATTTCACCAGCGAGAAGATCGACGACTATCTGCTGCTGGGCGAACTGGCGCTGGACGGGCGGCTGCGGCCGGTGCGCGGCGTGCTGGCGGCCGCGATGCTCGCCCTGTCGCAGGGCAAGAAGGGCGTGATCGTTCCGGCGGACAATGCGCCCGAGGCGGCGGTCGTCAGCGGGATCGACGCGATCCCCATCTCCTTCCTGACTGACGCGGTGGGCTTTCTCACCGGCGAGCTGGAACTCGAACCCGCGCGCGTCGACCTGGAAGAGATCTTCGCCATCGAAGGGCGCTATGACGTCGACTTCGCCGACGTGCGCGGGCAGGAGTCGGCCAAGCGGGCGCTGACGGTCGCGGCCGCGGGACATCACAATATCATCATGGTCGGCCCGCCCGGGTCCGGCAAGACGATGCTGGCCAAGCGCATCCCGACGGTGCTGCCGCCGCTGACGCTCGAAGAATCGCTCCAGACCACGCGCGTCTATTCCGCACGGGGACTGCTTGAGCCGGGCAAGAGCCTGATGGCCGTGCGCCCGGTGCGTACGCCTCACCACTCCTCCAGCGCCGCGGCGCTGATCGGCGGCGGGGCGATCCCCCAGCCCGGCGAGGTGTCGCTGGCGCACCATGGCGTGCTGTTCCTCGATGAATTTCCCGAGTTCGCCCGCCCGACGCTGGAGATGATCCGCCAGCCGCTCGAAGACGGCTGCGTGACGATCCCGCGCGTCCACAGCACGCTGAAGTTCCCCGCGGCGATCATGCTGGTAGCGGCGATGAACCCGTGCCCGTGCGGCTATTACACCGACCCCAAACGGCGCTGCACGTGCAACCCGTACGCGATCGAGCGGTACATGAGCCGCATCAGCGGCCCGCTGATCGACCGCATCGACATCCACGTCGAAGTGCCGCCCGTGCCGTGGAAGCAGCTCCGCGGCGAGTCGGCCGGCCTGTCATCCCAGCAGATGCGCCAGCAGGTGCTGGAGGCCCGGGCGGTCCAGCGTAAGCGCTTTGCCGCCGACGGCGAAGCGGGCAATGGCGAGACGACTACAACCAACGCGACGATGTCGTCCAAGCAGCTTCGCAAGTACTGCAAGCTCGACGACGCCGGCGAGACCCTGCTCAAGCAGGCCATGATGGAGATGGGCCTCTCCGCCCGGGCGCACGACAAGGTCCTGCGCATCGCCCGGACCATCGCCGACCTCGAGGCCGCCGCCGACATCCAGGCCCACCACCTCGCCGAAGCCGTCCAATACCGCAAGCTCGACCGGGGAAACTGAGTCAGGCAAACCGGAGAACAGCGATGAACAGAAACGACTGGATATGGATAGCCATCCGCATCTTTGGAATCTACTTGCTGGTATTGGCTGTCTGCGCCCTGCCGGACGTGATCAACTCGGGCTTCAACTTGTGGATGTTCTCCCGGCTGCACTTGGGGGACGTCTTCGCTTCGACACAACCTGAGCACCTGGGGTTTCAGATCAAGAAGAGCTATCTGCAACTGACCCTCACCGGATTGGTATCCAGCGCCGTAAAGGTCATCTTCTTTGCCTTGGCGGGCTGGTGGATGCTCCGGCGAGGCAATCTCCTGTTCAAGTTGATCTCACGACAAGGCCCTCCCGCTACAGCGACTGACACGGAGCCATTGCCGCCTGCTTAAAGCCGGTTCCTCAGTCCCTCTGGTATGGGTCGAGACTCTTGATCTGGAGGGCGGTGGCGGCCGCTTCCGGGCCGCGGCTCTGTGCAACCAGCCACCTCTGCACCACGCGCAGGTGAGCGGCGCGGTGTGCATTGGTCCGTGAAAGAATCGCCTTAAAATCCTCCTCCAGCGCCGCACGCAGCCCGGCTTGCATGTAGGTCGATGCAACGCTGCCATAATCGGGCTGCCCAAAGTGTACGCCAGCGTGGCAGTTCTCCAGTTCGTGGAAAGGCGGCAACAGTTTCGGGTCGTATCCCAGTTCCAGACCCCTTCGCACTTCGCCGCGGGCGTCTTCGATCTTGCCGATCTTCATCAGTGCCAGTCCCAGCCGGACGTGCAGCGAACCGTCCTTGGGCGTCTGCTTCACCAGTCCTTCCAACTCCGCCACAGAGTCCTGGCTCGCCGGCGGAGGCGGGGGGGCAGCGGCGGTCGCGGGTTGCGTGGCGGCGGCCATTGCCTGCACGCGGTACGCGTGGCGCATTCTGAGCGTCGAAAGTGGCGTACCATAACCACCATCAGCCAGCGGCATAGCGGATGCCAATCGATAGATATTACCCGCTTCATCCCGCCTGTCCGCGGCTTCGAGCATGTCGGCGTACACCAGCATGAACTCCGGCTTGCCGGGGTTGTCGCGATAATACAGCCCCGCCAGTTCCACCGCCTCATTACGCTTGCCCAGGCGCAAATCCCCACATGCGGCCTCCAACATCTTTGCGATCTCTTTGTCCCGGCCGGCGAACGCCTGCGAAAACTTGTCGACCAGCCTGGCGGTGCGGCCTTCCAGGCGGTAGCGATACCAGATCTCATGCGGCAGGCTAAAGGCGGGCTGGTGATCGCGGGCAAGTTCGCGAAAACACCTGGCCTCAGCCAGATCGAAGACTTCCTCCGCACGCTTTGCCAGGCCCGCCTGCCGGCAGGCATCTACGCATTGGAACAACACCCACGCCGGGGCGTCGCGGTCGATACACTGCTGCACGCATACTTTGACGCCCTCGGGGTCGCCGTATGTCGCCAGAGCCTGGGCCGTACCATGGTCTGCCGGCGGCGCGAACGTCCGCACAATCTCCAGGGCCCGAGGCGTCTTGCCGAGTTTGGAGTACATCTCCGCCACCTGCTGCCAGGTCCACTTGTACGAGGCAAGTTGCCCGGCGGCCTCGTCTGTGGCGGTGAGAGCCTCGTCCTTCTTGCCCAGTTCATACAAGGCCCGCGCCTTACTAAAGGCGAAATGCACATGCTTACGGATTGGCGGCGGCAACTGCGAGGCTCCTTCTGCCAGCAGCTTCCATTGACGCTGCTCCGTGAGGAGATGCAGTAGCTCAGAAGCCGTGCCGTCATCGCTCGGGACAGCGGCCAGGCGGATGCGGAACAGTTGCTCCCGGACGTCGGGTTCCTTGCAGATCTTTCGGAGGAACTCAAACAGGCCCTTGTAGTGAGCCATCTTCTTATAACGGTCGAGGTATTTGGGACGCAGTCGCTGGACCATGACGGCATCGGCCTCCAGCGACTCCGGGAGGTGTTGTTGTCCGGCCTCGATTGCCTGATCGAGTTCCTGGGCGTATGACATCTCCAGATGTTCCAGGTCCAGTTCGTGGCGATAGATTGCCCGCAGGGCCCGCGATACGCGCTGCGGCTTGGCCGCTTTCTTCTGGCCTATCTTCAGCAGCGCGATGGCCGACTCGCGCTTGCCCGCGTTATACAGGCCCTCGGCGCACATGCAGTACAAGGTCTCGTTGCCGCCCTCGCGAGCCAATTGCTGTAACAGAGCCTGAACGGGATTCCCCGGTCCGATTGCGGCCAGAAGTTCGCTCAACTCGCTATCGCCCTGCGCCGGCGCGGCTGAAGCGACCGTCGCGATCGTCAGCACACCCGCCCACGCCAGGGCCACGAAGACGATTGCCTTGAACCACTGTCGAAGGCCGGGCAAAACGGGATGTTTGTTCAATGGTCATACTCCTGTCACTTCAACATTTCGAACTCTGCCGCCCTCATGGGGCAGCCACGCCGTCCAGGAGCACCTCCAAGGGACCGATCTGCGGGATGGTTACGGTCTGGAACTCGAGATTCCGTAGCGTAATCCTCACGGTCTTCTCTTTGGCCAGCGGCTCGCATTCCAGGATGCCGGCGGTCGCCTTCTCGTGCGGACGAGGCCGTTTGGGGCTTCCACTGGGAGCGAGGTATTCATCCATGTCCTTGCCACGGTAAAGGAGCACTTCAGGGAATCGTCTCGTGGGATCGAGCGACTCTCGCAACGGTTCGCGGATCTGCTTTGGCAAGAACCACACCACGGTCACCCCTTCCGAAGGACCTGCAAGATTGACATTCAACCGACCCTGTGCGTAACGGACGTGCAGTTTCGGGCTCAAACGCTCGAGGGGCTTCTTGCCATCTTCCCTCGCGTTCTCGCCCGACGGCGAGCTGCGTTCGATCAGGCTCACCATCGGGAGCCAGTAGTAGGAATCGTACGGCGGCTTGACGGCCGATTGTCCCTTTGCATGTGCCATATCCCAAATGCGGCGAATATCCTCCGTGTCGCCCGCCTCGCCCAGCACCTGGCAGGCGAGGACAGGATCCGCCTGAAGATGCCGCCGTCCCCCCGCTGCGGCCAGCCCCGGCGTGCCCAGCCGGCTGTGGACAAAGAGCCGCGCGCCCAGTTGCCACTCTTCCAGCCAAGGCGATTGATGCAACTCGTCAGCCCACAATCCAGCAAGTTCGCGGACGTACTTGTCGGCCTCGCCTTTCCATGCCAAGGACCATACCACGTCCTGCCCCCTGGATCGGGCCTGGCTGCCGCCGCTCTTGAAATGACCGATCAACAAGGCCAATTCATCTACCGTCAGCCGACGGTTCCGGATGAACTGGCCTACTTGCTGGCTGAAGAAACTGTCATTGACCGCCAGCAATTGCGGCAACAGACGGGCTACCACCTCGGGATTACAGTGACCGGCAAAGGTGGAAATATTCCCGGGCAGGACCTTGCCGGGGTGCTCCTTCTGATAGTGTTCGATCAACTGAAAGAACCGTTTCGCGCCTTTTTCGCCGGACTCCAGAAGGGCGGCGCCCGGCGTCCCGCCCAGGCCAAGATTCCTGTCCAAGCAGGCCTTTTCCAACCAGGCAAGCCCATCTGCCCTTCCAATCATGGCTAGTGCCCGGGCGGCGTCAACGCCGCGATCGGCGTCCTTGTGAGTCAACTGGCTTGCGAGCCAGATCGCCGCGGGCTCGGGCTGCAAGTGAGCCCAGCGCGCCATGGCATCCCGGCGCTGCGGGTAGCCCTCGCCCGCCGCCGCCTCTTTGAGCTGCTCCAAAGACATCTGGTCCACCGTTTGGGACCGCACGCCGATGCTTGAGGGTTGCCCCCACAGGCGCATCATGCGCTCCCGCACGGCGGCCTCAAGTTCGGGATACGTCGGATGAATCGCCCACAGCACCTGGTGAATCTCCTCCGGCCATGTCGGGAACACCGCGTAGTCCTTGCTCTGGTGTTGCAGCACCCACTTGCCCTCGTCCGCTTTCTGCAGGCCAAATTCGGTAATCAGGTCGTCAACGGCGTTGTGGTCTCCCAGCCGGGCCAGCACCAGTCGGGCGCGAAGATGCGCCTGGCGAAACTTTCGCGCCACTCCCCTATCAAGGTGCTCATCTGAGTAGATGAATTCCGGTTGCTTGAGTTGCCGCAGCCTGGCCACTTCACCCAAGAGGAGCGCCCGGTAGTCGGTGGATGCCGGGGGCCCTGCTGCCGGTGGATGGTCCGGGCCAGACGCGGATGCGGCACTCTTCCAACAGACCATTGCGCCCACGACGGCCATCAATATCGACACGTGCGCCATGGCGATCCTCATTGTGGTCCTTTCGCTTCAGTGCTCCAGACTGCTTGTCCTTCATCAGACGCTCAAAATCCCCACAAGTTTCCCGCTTCTGAGATTTTCTCGCCGCTTCCATCATCGGCAAGGCGGGCGTAGAATCACCCTTCTATAGGCCAACGCTTGTCAGGAGATTCCTGTGCTCGTGCGGAAACGAACTTTCACATTTTGCGGTTGTATGCTGATCCTTCTGGCGGCGATGGGCGCCGGCGGGTGCGAGGGGGACCAGATCCAGGCCCAGCGGCTTCTCGATCAGGCCCTTGCGCATCAGAAGGCCTACGACGAAGCGTACACCAACGGCCGCATGGGCCTGGCCCGGCGGGAGATGGCGGCGGCCATGGATATCTACTCCCGCGGCGCCGAGCGTTTTCCGAACAACACGGGCTTCAACAGCGGATTGGCAATCTTCCAGAACATCTGCGGGCAGTATTCGCAGGCGGCGGCCAACTATCGGCGGGAGCTGAGCATCCTGGGTCAGTTCCAGGAGTCCGACTCGCTGAAGGAGGACACGTCTTACACTCTGGCGGCCTTGGGGGAAGCGTGCGAGCACGGGCTCGATTTCGCCGCCGCGTGCCAGTACTACACGCAGGCGCTGGCGTACAAGGCCGACGACGAGGCGACCAAGTCTGCGCTCGAGCGTTGTTCGCTGCACGAGAAGCAGTTCCGCCTGCTGCCGGCGTGGGCAGCGGCCTCGGGCGTTGCCGAGGGCACGAGCGTGGCGGTCGTATACGACCTTGGCCCGCGAACGTATGCGGGCTATC
Organism: Planctomycetaceae bacterium; assembly: GCA_039680605.1. Taxonomy (NCBI): domain Bacteria; kingdom Pseudomonadati; phylum Planctomycetota; class Planctomycetia; order Planctomycetales; family Planctomycetaceae; species Planctomycetaceae bacterium. The sequence goes on from JBDKTA010000068.1 coordinate 117,539, forward strand.
GGCAGATCAATTACCGCCTGGAGAAGAAGGGCGGCAAGATTCACGTCAGGCTGTGCATCAGCGCGGCATACGTGGGCAGCGAGGGCAACCGCCCGCTCGTCGAGCGGCGGCTGGCGCGAATCATGGAACTGGTGGGCGAGTGCTTCGCCCGCAGCGGGCTGGTGCTGCACGTGGAATTGCGGTTCATCGCCGACCCGGACAAGACGCCCGAGCAGTGCAACGTGCTGGTCTGGGACGATTTCCAGCCCGCCGATCAGCGCGACGCCGATTCGGAGAACTGGCCGGTGTTGAGCGTACACGGCCTGGACATGCCGCCGGAACTTGCCGCCGCGGCGATCGCCCACGAGATCGGCCACCTGCTGGGCCTGGCGCATCCGGCCTATTATCCCGACCGCCCGTACAACGACTTGATGACCGGCGCTCACCCCTGGGAGGGCATCGAGAGCAAGCGCGTGTTCCCGCAAGCCGTACAGGCCATCGCCGGTCCGCTGCTGGCCCCGCAGGCCCATCGCGACGCGCTCAAAAAGGTCGCCGACCTGCTCAACGCCGGTCAGCGCGACGCGGCGGTCAAGGTTCTGGCCGCCGCCCGCCAGGGTCGACCCGACGACCCGACGCTGTGCCGCGCCCATGCCAACGCCTTGTTCGACGCCGATTCCTACGCCGCGGCGGTCGAGGCGTACACCGACCTGATCCGCCTGGCCCCGGGCGACTATGAAGCGTATTTCTTCCGCGGGATCTCGTACAGTCGCAGCCGCCAGTACCGCCAGGCCGTGAAGGATTTCTCCGCCATCGTCGCCCGCCCCAGCGGCGGGTTGCACGTCTCGGCGTATTTCGAGCGAGCCATTGCCTACGAGAAGCTCAACGAGCCCGCCAAGGCCGCCGCCGACCGCCGCAAGAGCGATGCGGCCATCACCAATCCCCAGGCCGAAGAGCCGCCGGCGCCGCAGACGCAGCCGGCATCGGCAGCGGCGAATAAATAGCAACCTATCGACGGAGTCGCTTTCTCACGGGTACAATTATCTGCCTTGATGGGTAAGCCCTCCAGCCGTCCCAGCAAAGGTATCTTGAACGCAATACAAGGCCGATCGTAAGCGGCCGCACCCGCAGAAAGGAAGCAGTCTCCCATGAAGAAGATCGTTGGCATCATGAGCTTCGTCGCACTGGCGGCGGCAGGCGCAAGTCTGTTGTACGCCCAAGGCGCCGAGGAAAAGAAAACCCCCCCGGCGGCGACGCAACCTGCCGCCACGCAGGCAACGGTGGATATGAATCAGGTCAGCTACATTATCGGCGCCAGCATCGGGCGAAACATGAAGATGCAGGGCGTCGAGCTGGATGTCAAAGCCTTCAACGAGGGTCTGCAGGCCGGATTGAGCGGCGCCAAGCCCAAGCTCACCGACGAACAAATGCAGAAGATCATGCAGGACTTCCAGAAAGTCATGGTCGCCAAGCAGGAGAAGATAATGGCCGACATGGCCGCCAAGAACCAGGCCGAAGGGCAGGCGTTCCTGGCCAAGAACAAGACCGAACCCGGCGTCAAGACCACCGCCAGCGGGCTGCAGTACAAGATCATCAATGAAGGCACCGGGCCCAGCCCCAAGCCCACTGACACCGTGACGGTTCACTACAAGGGCACGCTGCTGGACGGCACGGAGTTCGACAGTTCATACAAGCGCGATGAACCGGCGACGTTCCAGCTCGACCAGGTCATCCGCGGATGGTCGGAAGGGCTGCAACTGCTCAAGAAGGGCGGCAAGGCCATCCTGTACATCCCGCCGGACCTGGCGTACGGTCCGCGCGGGCAAGGCCCCATCCCGCCCAACGCCACGCTGATCTTCGAGGTGGAGCTGCTGGGGATCGGCGCGCCGATCAAATTGCCCGGCGAATAATGATCGAGACTGCCGCACCGGACCCGCAGGCCCGGCGCAGGCAAAGACTGTCTACAAAACCGCCCCGGTCGAGCAATCGGCCGGGGCGGTTTTCGCTTAAGACGAGATCATAATGTCGCAGTCGGCGTTAACCCGAAAACTGCATGAACCGCAGAGACCGCAAAGTACGCAGAGAAGAAATTGGCTCAAAACAAGACCATCTCACGTCGTAAGCGGCGCTAATCTGAAAAAACAGACTGTCCATGAGGCCCACTCCGTAAAG
>JBDKTA010000069.1 GCA_039680605.1 Planctomycetaceae bacterium
GTGAGCGACATTCTTTTCTGGCACACCGCAGCTTATATATCTGCAACCTGTTACGACTGCCAGAGAGTAGAAAGTTGAGAGTAGACCGCGGGAGAAGTCCGGGCGATAGGCCGCGATGGCAGGTCTGATAAGGCGTTGGCCGCTTTTTCTCCTCTCTACTCACTACTTTCTCCCGCTCTGTGAGCGACCGGATTTCCTGCCAGGAAATCCGGTCGCTCACATCGCTTCCCCCCAAAAGAATATCCGTGAATTCTGTTGACCTGCTGGCACATACACGCTATTCTCTATCGTTATTAGCGAGTATCGATATGACCGTATCACAAAAATGCAATCACGCGTTGCGGGCGATGTTTGAGCTGGCGATGAGGCAAGATCAGGGTGTGACGACCATTGCCGAGATCGCGGTATCGCAAAAGGCGCCCCTGCGGTTCCTCGAGGGCATCCTGGTCGAGCTGAAACGCGGCGGGATCGTCGACTCGCGCCGCGGTGTGCGTGGCGGGTACGTCCTGGCGATGGACCCCCGCGACATCACCGTCGGGCAGATCATCCGCCTGATCGACGGGGAGATTGCCCCTGCCGTGGCCGCTGGCGCGGTCGAGGCCGCCTCCCGCGGAGGCACCGCGTTGGGCAATCTTTGGCAACGGGCGGCCGAGTCGCTGGCGGGGGTCTATGACAGCACGACTCTGCACGACCTGGTCGAGGAAGAGCGGTCGGCTTTGGCCAGCCAGATGCCGATGTACACCATCTAAATGCAGTCCTTGCCGGGTGAGAAGCCCGCCTTTGCCGGAGGCAGAACTATCCGCAGCTTGCGATACATCCTGGGAGGCAGAGCACGAACGCTCGACACTTGCCGGGGCACGGAGGATCTCCATGCTCGGGCTTGCTGACCCTCTGACGCTGCTGCTGGTGCTGTCCGGGACGGCCTTCATCGCCAAGTTTCTCGATACCTCGATCGGCATGGGTTACGGGACGGCGTTGACGCCGGTGCTGTTGCTGGCGGGCTTTGAGCCGCTGGCGATCGTGCCGGCCGTGCTGGCCAGCGAACTGGGACCGGGCCTTCTGGCAGCCCTGGCGCACCATCGAGCCGGCAATGCGCGGCTGATTCCGCACAGCCTGGCCATGGCGACCGCCGCGGCCCCGGCGGGCGCAGGTGCAATGCGGATCTTGCGCCATGCGCTGCCGATGGACTTGAAGATCGCTCTGTTCATTGCCTTTACGAGCATCGCCGGCACGGGCCTGGCGGTGCTGCTGGCTGTCAAGATCAACAAGATGGCGTTGGAGATCTATATCGGTTCGCTGGTGGCGGCTACGGGCGTCTACCTCCTGGCCTCGCGTCACACGCAGCGGGCGCTGTCCATCGGTCGCCTGGCGGGGCTGAGCCTGGTGGCCTCGTTCAACAAGGGGCTCAGCGGCGGCGGGTACGGGGCGATCATCACCGGCGGGCAGATTATTACCGGCGTCGAGGGGCGCAACGCCGTCGCCATCACTTCGTTATGCAAGAGCCTCACCTCCATCGTCGGGTTCGGCTTGTACCTGCTCACCCACAGCGTGAGCCAGTGGCCGCTGGTGCTGTGCCTGTGCATCGGAGCGGTACTGTCGGTGCCGCTGGGCGCCGCGGCAGTCAAACGGGCGCATCCGCAAGGGCTCAAGGTCGCCATCAGCATCGCGTGCATCCTGCTCGGCGCCCTGACCCTGATCAAGACGTTCGTGGCATATTAGCGGCGCAACTTGCTCCGCGCGGTTGTTTGGCGGGTCGCCATGTTCGCGAATCCGTCAGGGACATGGCGGGTGAGAAACGCCCGCCATGGCACCCATCCATCCATCCATCCATCCATCCATCCATCCATCCGCCTCATCCCCTTCAAAGGAACGTCGCCATGTCGCGGGCGGCCTTGGCCAGGTCTGCCGAGGGCATGGAGAGGGTCTGCCACTTGGCGCTGCGCGGGTGCGCGAGGGCGGCGTAATCGCGCAGCGGGACGGCCACGAACGCGTACTGCCGCTGGCGGAACAGGTGAACGTCTTGAAACGGGCTCCTCTGCGGCGGGCCTTGCAGCCAGTACGCAAACACGATCACAGCCTGGAAGTCCTGGCCGAAGACCTTCTCCCACTCCGTCAGCCCCTCGACGTCGTCTCGCGTGATCCAGTTCTCCCACGCCCGCGTGTTGCCCCTCTTGCGGCCGGGGACCGCGTCGGGAAACTTCCGCCCCTTCACGTCCACCAGCAGGTTAGGCCCGGACTGGCTGTAAACCAGGAAGTCGAAACTCTTGACCGCCGCCTCGGTGAAGATGGCCTTCTTGGCCTGATCGACGGCAACGTACGGCCACCCCTTGGAACGAAGGTAGTCTTCAAACGCAGTCTCGTAATGATCGGCCCGGCGCGTCATGTGCGCAGGAGACTATACCGCGGGGAGTTCGAAGATCGAAGTACGAAGTTCGAAGTAGCATGGGCGTCTCGCCCATGCAGGTTGTTCGTGTCGCGGACGTCCCGTCCGCGCGTACCGCGGGCGTCCCGCCCGCGGCGTGGAGGTGAAGCACGGGGACGAGGGCAAGATGCCCTCGGTACGCGCGGGCGAGACGCCCGCGACACGAAGTATGCCACGCCACGGCCGGGACGGTCGTGGGACTCACGGGCGAGACGCCCGTGCTACTGCTTCGCCCGTGCCACGGGCTCAGCCAGAAACTCATCCAACCCGCGCTTGGTCTGCGTCCCGGCGGTCAGGTCCTTCACCGTCACGCCGCCGTCGGGCTCGATGATCGCCGCGAACTTGGCGCCGCGCTGGCTGGCTTGCTTGAACTGTTTGCCGATGGCTTGGCGCTTGTAGCTGAAGTCGGCAGAGAGGCCTTTGCCTCGCAGCGCCCCCACCACCGCCAGGGCTTTTTCGAACGTCCCCTCGGCGTCGATGACGAAGAAGTCCAACTGCCCGCCCAGGGCCGGCAGCTTGCCCTTCTCGGCCAGCAGGATGCCCAGCACCACGTCGCCCATGCCGAATCCGGTGGCGCCCAGGGCCGGCCCGCCGAGCACCTGCAGCAGATTGTCGTATCGCCCGCCGCCGGCGATGGCCCGCAGCGACTGCCCGGCGTCGAACACCTCGTACACCACGCCGGTGTAGTACGCCAGGCCGCGAACCACGCCCAGGTCCAGCTTGCAGTACTCCGCCGCCCCCATCACCGACAGGCGCGAGAGCAGCTCCTGCAGGTTCGCCACGGCCGCGGCGACGCCCTCGACCCCTTCGAGCAGATTGCCCACGTCGGCGCAGGCCGGGCAGTCCTGGAACCGCCGCGCGGAGTCGATCTGCGAGTCGCTCAGACCGGCGGCCTTGGCCAGACGCACGAACTCGGCGTCTTCGATCTTGGCGCGCTTGTCCAGCACGGCCAGCGCGGGGTCGATCTTGTCGTCAGTCACGCCCGAGGCTTTCAGCGCCGCCACCGTCAGCGGGCGGCTGCCGATTCGCACCTGCACGTCGGTTGGCGCCAAGCCCACTTCGCGCAAGAAGTCGACGGCCGTGAATATGCACTCGGCGTCGGCGAGGGTGTCATCGGAGCCGATGACATCGATGTTCCACTGGAAGAACTCTCGCAGGCGGCCCTTCTGGGGATTCTCGGCGCGGCAGAGTCGCGGGGCGGAGAACCACTTGATCGGCCGCGGCAGAGCGTTGACGCGGGCGTTGACCATGCGGGCCAGCGCGGGCGTGATCTCCGGGCGAATCGCCAGGCTGCGCCCGCCGCGGTCGGTGAAGGAGAAGAGCTGTCCGGCGATCTCCTGCCCGCTCTTGGCGGTGAACAGGTCGAGGTACTCGAAGATCGGCGAGTCGTATTCCTCGAACCCGTTGCGCAGCGAGACGCGGCGCCACGCGTCGACGATCCAGTTGCGGAGGCGCATTTCATCGGGATAGAAGTCCCGCGTTCCCTTGACGGCCTGAAAGTCCATGATCGCTCACTTGCCCTTGGCGGGCTTTTTGGCGGTGGCGGCAACGACCGGGTCGCAGTGGTGCGCCTTGTCGAGCTTGGCCCGCTGGCGCTGCTGCTGGCGGAGGTAGACCTCCTCGCCCAGCGTCTGGCGCGCGTACGCGTCGAGCTGCTCGGGCGTGAGGAACTCCTGCTCGTAGCCGTACTCGTTATCGGTGAAGTCGCACTCTTTGGGGTCGTATCTCCGGCAGATCAGCGGCCGCCCGGCGTAGTCGCCGCAGCGGTTATCGTCGCCGAGCAGCTTGCAGCGATTGGCGATGGAGATGAACCAGTCGCCCTCGTCGATATGCACGCTGACGCCCTCGTGCAGGAGGTACCAGCGGACATCCTCGAACTCTTCGAAACTGTCGGGCTCGTCAATCTGAAAGCAAAAGTAGCGGCAGCACTTCCCGCCGCATTTCTGACACATCTTGCTCATATCCAAAAACTCCACCACAAAGGCACAGAGAAGAAGGAGGTAAAGATCAAGGACGGATTATAGGAAACTCCTGCGGCGGGGACAAGGCATGCTCCGGCAGTGCCGCTTTTGCGCGGATTCATTATTTCCCGCCGGTGCGGGCGAAGGTACACTGTTACCGGCCTGCAACGCCGGGCAAACATGGGATTCTGTTGCTGCAAGGGGAACTGCAATGACGGCAAGACGTGTCGTGTGGGTCACAACCGCATTTGTCCTCCTATTGATTCTTCAAGGTACCGGCGACTGGACTCAATCTGCCGCTGCGCCCCCTTCCCCCGCCACCGCCCCAACTTCGGCATCGAGTCGAACCGAAAATCCATGGTGGAGCGAGCTTGACTGGCGGCACTTACGCTCCCTTAGGACAACCTATCCGGCGGCAGATCCCGTGGAAAGAGACAGAGCGATCAAGGCGCGCCTGAAGGAGAAGATTAGGGAATTGGACATCGAGAAAAACGAGTTCAAGGATGTCGTTCAATTCATTAGGGATTTGTCCGGTGTGAGCATCGATGCGCGGTGGGATGCATTGGCCAAAGCTGGAGTTACTCCTGGCAGTCTTATCACGATCAAGCTTAAAGACATTTCTATGGAAGATGCCCTGCCCCAGATTCTGGCAGCAGCCCGCCCCTCAGCGACTCTTGGGTTTCATCTTGATGACGGCATTCTCATCATCTCAACCCAGAGCGACCTCAAGAACAATCGCAACCGGCAGTCTCCGCGTCGCAACCGGCTTCGGCTTCCGGACGAGGCAGAAGCTAGAGCCCCTGCCGCTGTCGGCGTGGCATCTTCAGCCTTCCTGTCACACTGGTGCGTGCGTGGAGGGTTTCAGTTATAGTACCTCCCTTCACGCGGACTTGATCAATGCGAAGGAGTCATTCATGGCGGATGTAAGTGCGATGTCGTTGGCGATTGAGGGCGGGTGGCCGGCGGTTGAGGATGTGCGGTTCGAGCACATGTGGGACGCCAAGGAGGTCTGCCACCAGGATATCCGGCTGGACATTCTCACCGAGCCGGCGTTTCAGACGATGGCCGGGCTCGGCGGGGCGTTCAGCGAGATCGGGTACCAGGCCCTCGCTGCGCTGCCGCAGGGGCGGCAGGACGAGATTATGCAGCAGCTCTTCGGGCGCGATGGCGCTCGGTTCACGTTCTGTCGAGTGCCCGTCGGCGCCAACGACTTCGCCACCGACGCGTACAGCCTCAACGACACCGTCGGCGATTACGAGATGAAGCACTTTAATCTCGATCGCGACAGGAAGAGCCTCGTCCCGTTCATCCAGGCGGCGCTCAGGATCAACCCGGAGCTGAAACTGCACGCCTCGCCGTGGAGCCCGCCGGGATGGCTCAAGGTCAACGGCCAGATGACCGGCGGCGGAAAGCTGATCGAAGAGCCTCGCGTCTACGCCGCCTACGCGAAATATCTGCGCATGTTCGTGCAGGCGTATGCGGCCGAGGGCATCGCCATCACGCGCCTGGTGCTGCAGAACGAGCCCGAGTGCGGCAAGGGCTATCCTACCTGCACCATGCCGCCGGAGCAGATGAACAAGCTGGCCGTCGAGTACCTCGCCCCCGAGCTCAAGGCCGCGGGGCTGACGACGGAGATCTGGGCCGGCACGCACACGCGCCTGGGCGGGCTGTACCCCTTCCACGCCCTGCGCGACGACGCCTTTGCGGCCGTCATCAGCGGCCTGGGCTTCCAGTACGAGCTGCCCGAGAAGATGGTCGACCTCGTGCGCGTGCGGCCTGGCCTGCGGATGATGCACACCGAATCGCACTGCCACATGGGGCTCAACCGCCCCGTCGAGGCCGCGGCGCTGTACGAGGACGTGTGGGACTTCATCACCGCCGGCTGCGATAATTTCACGTACTGGAACATGATCCTCAACGAGACCGGCCAGAGCGGCTGGGGCTGGCGGCAGAACTCGCTGGTGGTCGTCGACCGCGCGGCAGGCAATTTCCAATACGGCCCGGACCTGGACGTGATGAAGCTGCTCTCGCGGGCCATTCCCGCCGGCAGCCGCCGCCTGCCGACACACTGCCTGCACCTGCGCCGCGTGACGGCGTTCCAGGCGCCTGACGGTAAGATCACGGCCGTACTCTACAACACCGCCAACGCCAAGAAGGCCACCTTCTGCATCGACAACCGCCCGCCGGTCGAGGTGCAGATCCCGGGACAATCCCTGGTGGCCGTCGAGCTATGATTCGACAGATTACTATTGCAGCAAGGAGCGACTGATCATGCGACATCGTGAAATCGGCAAGTCGGGTATTCAGGCATCGGTGATCGCCCTGGGCGCATGGCCCATCGGCGGCGGGCCCTGGTGGGGCAAGACGGATGACGAGGAATCGATCCGCGCCGTGCATGCGGCGCTGGACCTGGGCGTCACGCTCATCGACACCGCGCCGGTGTATGGTTTTGGGCGCAGCGAAGAAGTCGTCGGCCGGGCCATCAAGGGGCGGCGCGACGCGGTCGTGCTGGCCACCAAGTGCGGGCTGTGGTGGAAAGACGAGCGCGGGTTCGAGTTCTTCCAGAGCGAAGGGCGCACCGTGCGGCGGTGCCTCAAGCCCGAGACGATCCGCATCGAGGTCGAGGAGAGCCTGCAGCGCCTGGGCACCGACGTGATCGATCTGCTCCAGACGCACTGGCAGGAGGAAGGCCCCGGCGCTACCCCCATCGCCGAGACGATGGGCTGCCTGATGGACCTGCATAAGGCCGGCAAGATCAAGGCCATCGGCGTGTCGAACTGCTCGCCGGCCCAGATGGACGAGTACCTCAAGGTCGGACGCATCGACTCGAATCAGCCGCGCTACAGCATGCTCGACCGATACATCGAGGGCGACGTGCTGCCCTACTGCCGCAAGAACGGCATCGCCACCCTGGCGTATTCGCCGCTGGAGCAGGGCCTGCTGGCCGGGGCGATCACGATGGACAGCAAGTTCAGCGAGGGCGAGTATCGCAACAACCTGCCCTGGCTGGCGCCGGTTAATCGCAAGAAGGTCCTGGACATGCTTGCCGGCTGGAAGGACCTGCTCAAGAAATACAACTGCACGCTGGCACAGCTCGTGATCGCCTGGACGCTGCAGCAGGACGGTCTGACGTTCGTCCTCTGCGGCGCGCGAAAGGCCAAACACATCGCCGACAACGCCGGCGCCGGCGACCTGGTGCTCGACGCGGCGACGCTCAAGCGGATGCGAGCCGACGTGGAGGCGCTGGGTACGCCGCAGTAAGGTTCGGGGAGGCTACGTCCACGAATGTCACGAATTGCACGAATGGGAAAACGACGGGAGGAAGATTGGAATGATGGAATGATGGGATGATGGAAAGCACCCGCTTGGGCATCTCTCCAATATTCCATTCTTCCAGCATTCCTCTTGCTTTTCCCCATTCGTGTCATCCGCCTTCGCCAAGGCTACGGCGGACGGGTTCGTGACATTCGTGGACGTAGCTCTTGCTACATGTCGGGCGCCAGGACGTACCGGGCGACCATCAGTGCGGCGAAAACGTAGACCAGCGCCGGGCACTGCCGCCATCGGCCGGTGGCGAGTTTGCCCAGCGCGTACGATACCAGCCCAACAGCGATTCCGGTGGCAATGCTGAACGACATCGGCATGGCGACCATCGTCAGGAACGCCGGGATGAACTCGGTGGCGTCGTCCCAGTCGATCTCGCGCAGCGTGCGGAGCATCATCGAGCCCACGACGATCAGCGCCGGGGCGATCATCGGGTTCTTGAAGACCGTCGCGCCGCCGACATCGACAGGGATGCCCTGCCCGATCATCCGCGCCAGCGGGATGAAGAAGATCGCCGCGGCCATCAGAACCCCACTGACGATGGCGGCCAGGCCGGTGCGGGCCCCGGCGGTGATGCCGGTGATCGACTCGATGTAACTCGTGACGGTGCTGGTGCCCAGGCCCGCGCCGATGATCGTGCCGGCCGCGTCGGCGACCAGGGCGTGTTCGGCCCGGGGCAGGCGACCGTCGGGCGTCATCAACCCCGCCCGCTTGGCCACGCCCACCAGCGTGCCGATGGTGTCGAAGAGGTCCATGAACAGCAGCACGAAGACGAACGTGATGACCTCGACCAGGTGGCTGCGGCATGCCTGCCACAGATCGGTCATTCCGCCAAGCACCGCCCCGGCCGTTGCGCCCAGGCCTTCGGGGTGGGCAACGGGATTTCCGCACCACTCGAACGCGACCCAGCCCAGACGCCCCATCAGCAAGGCCGCCCCCGCCGTGATCAGAATGCTCAGCAGGATCGCCCCGCGCAGACGCAGCGCCATCAGGATCAGTACAATGGCCAGGCCTATCAGCGTCAGCCAGGCGACCGGATTGCCGCTGAGCTTGGGCAGGCGGACCAGCGCCCCGCCGGTCTCGACGAGGTTGCCCATGTTGAAGCCGATCACCGCGATGAACAGCCCGATGCCCGCGGCGATGCCGCTCTTGAGCGAATCCGGGATCGCGTTGAGCACCTTCGAGCGGAACCCGAAAAACGCCAGGCCCAGGAACAGCACGCCGCTCACTGCCGTCATCGCCAGCGCCATCGGCCAACTCGCGCCCAGGCCCCACGTGGCGGCCGCCGGCACGATGGTGAAGGCAAAGAAGAAGTTCTCGCCCATGCCCGGCGCCAGGGCGATGGGGTAGTTGGCCAGCAGCCCCATCAGCACGCACGCCGCCGCGGCGGACAGGCACGTGGCCATGATCACGCCGCCGACATCCATTTTGGCCCCAAACCCCAGCACGGCCGCCTGAACGAAAATGATGTAGCTCATGGCCGCGAAGGTCGTGACGCCGCCGATAACCTCGCGGCCGACAGTGCTGCCCCGCTGTCGAATGTCAAACATGTCCGGCTCCTCAACCCGCGCCCTCTTGCCTTGTGGCATGGGCGTCCCGCCCATGCTCTTCGTGTCGCGGGCGTCTCGCCCGCGTCTTTCATTCCAATGCCCCGCGGCTTTGAGCATTCAGGGACACGCACAACGGAGTTGTGCGTGGCACCCATTCGCCCATGCTACTTCACATGCACCATGGCCTTGATCACGCCGTCGCGATAGTTCTGCACCAGGTCGAAAGCGTCCTTCACGCGCGAGAGCGGAAAATGATGCGTCGCCATCGGGCGCACGTCCACGCGGCCGGCGGCAACAAGGTCGATGGCGGCCTGCACGCATTCGTTCTGGCGGCGGACGTTCTGGATAGACAGTTCCTTGCGCCGCGCCAGGTCGATCACCAGGCTCACGCGGTCGACCTTGGGAATGCCGATCAGCACGAGCTGCCCGCCGGGCTTGAGCATTCGCACGCCGGCGTCGATGGCGTCCTGCTCGCCCGAGCACTCGAACACCACATCCAGCCCCTGCGGCTGCAGGCGGACGATCTGCTCGACGACGTCGCCGGTGCGGGCATTGCCCGTCCAGTCCGCCCCGAATCGCCGAGCGAAGGCCAGGCGCTCGTCCAGCAGGTCGGTCATGTACACCTTCACCGGCGCGCCCGCGGCACGGATCGCCGCCAGCACCGACAGGCCGATAGGTCCGCAGCCGAGAATGGCCACGTGGCACAGGCTTTCCAGCCTGTGTCCCTGATGTTTCTCTGAGTTCACAGCCTGGAAAGGCTGTGCCACCAGCGTCGAGAGCCGGTGCGCATACAGGCCCACCGAGAGCGGTTCGCACAGCGCCGCCTGCACGAGGTCCACGTTGTCCGGCAGCGGAAAGCAGCAGTAATCGGGCATGACGAGGTATTCGGCCAGCGCGCCGGGCCCCTGCCCCGGGCAGGCCAGGAAGTGCTGGTTGCGGCAGGTGTGCCGCCGGCCGGAGCGGCACTGGTCGCACTTCCCGCAGACGATCAGCGGGTCGATCGCGACGCGGTCGCCGCTTTTGACGTTGGCCACCGCGCGCCCCGTCTCGACAACCACGCCGCTGCACTCGTGCCCGGTCATGCACGGGTACTCGACGACCATGCTGCCGATGCGCCCTTCGTTGTAATAGTGGACGTCGCTGCCGCAGACGCCGACGGTGTCGACGGCCAGCAGAACGTCATGCTCGCCGCCGATCGCCGGGACCGGCGCGTCGCGGACTTCCATCTCGCGTATGCCTGTCAGAAAAGCTGCTTTCATGAGCGTATGGTCTTCCAACAACCGGAAAAAAACAAGAGGAGTTGCGCACGAATGAGAAAGCAAAGAGAAGATGCTCTATTATTTCGTTAGCGGCGGAGCTTGCCCCGCGCAGTTGTTACGGTGGGGAAAAAACCCGTCGAGCAAGCTCGACCGCTAACAAAAACACGACCATCTCAATCCTGTCCCCGATCCCGTCCCCATTCGTGCCATCCGCCTTCGCCAAGGCTACGGCGGACAGGTTCGTGACATTCGTGGACGTAACCTCCCCGACCTTGCTATAAAATAACCCTATGCCTGACACGTACAACCCGCTGACCGAATCGATTGCCGACGAGCTGCGCGCCATCGTGGGCGCAGCTAATGTCGTCTTTGGCGACGCTGACAAGCTCGAGCCCTACTCGCACGACGAAGTGCCCGACCGCCACTACGCCTCCATGCCCGAGGCGCTGGTGCGGCCGGATTCGGCCCAGCAGATCGTGGCGATCATGCAACTGGCCAATCGCTGCCGCGTGCCCGTGACGCCCCGCGGGGCCGGCAGCGGACTCTCCGGCGGAGCGGTCCCGCTGCACGGGGGCATCGTGCTGCTGACGGACCGGATGAACCGCATTCTCGAGATCGACCGCGAAAACATGATGGTCGTCGTCGAGCCCGGCGTCGTCACCTCGGCTATCAACGACGCCGTCATGCCGCTGGGCCTGTTCTACGCCGGCTACCCGATGAGCCTCGAGACGTGCTTCATCGGCGGCAACGTCGCCGAGAACGCCGGCGGCGGCAAGGCCGTCAAGTACGGCGTGACGGCCCGCTACGTCACCGGCATCGAGATGGTCACGCCGACGGGTCAGATCGTCGAGTTGGGCGGCAAGCTCATCAAGGACGTCACCGGCTACAACATGATCGGCCTGATGATCGGCTCGGAGGGCACGCTGGGGGTGTTCACGAAGATCACGCTCAAGCTGCTGCCGGTGCCCAAGGCCAGCGTCGACCTGCTGTGCCTGTTCCCGACCGCCGCCGCGGCCATCGCAGCCGTCCCGGCCATCATGACCGGCAGCGGGATCGTCCCTGCGGCCATCGAGTTCATGGACCAGCAGTCGATCCGCATGGCCTGCCGCTACCTCAACGAGACGCTGCCCTACGAAGACGCCGGGGCGATGCTGCTGATCACCCTGGACGGACCCGACCAGGAGCAGGTCACGCGCGACTACGAGAGCATCGGCAAGTTCTGCCAGGCCGCCGGGGCCAGCGAAGTGTTCGTCGCCGACAACGCCACAACGTCCAAACGCGTCTGGAACGTCCGCAAGAACATCCCCGAGGCGTACGCGACGATCTCCACCCACCAGGCCAACGAGGACCTCGTCGTGCCCATCGCGAGCATCCCGCAACTGCTGGAAGGCATGGGCCGCATCGCGGCAGCGCACGGCGTACACATTCCCGCCTACGGCCACGCCGGCGACGGCAACCTGCACACGCGCATCGTCAAAGGCGCCGACATGCCGCTGGATCAGTGGCAGACGCTGCTGCCCAAGGTGCTGCGAGAGCTGTACGAGCTGACCGCCAGCCTCGGCGGCCGCATCAGCGGCGAGCACGGCATCGGCCACAAGCGAAAGCAGTACATGCCGATCTTCGTCTCGCCGGAATACCTGGACATGCTCCGATCAATCAAAAAGGCCCTGGACCCCAACAACATTCTGAATCCCGGCAAGATTTTCGACGTTGCGTGATTGGTAAATTAGCCGCTGAGGTCGCTGAGGACGCAGAGGAAAGAGTTGACGGGGATGAGGGGCAAAACCGCGACAGGGTGCCACGCACAACTCCGTTGTGCGTGTCCGTCCCCTGAACCGGAAAGCCTTTCAGGCCGCGGATTATGAGATTGCAGATCATTTACTTGGGCTCTGTATGAGCCATCCATTGGGTCCGGGGACACGCACAACGGAGTTGTGCGTGGCACCCCCACTCCCTGTCGTCCCTGTCCTCCCTGTCTTCCCCGTCTCCCATCCTCCTCGCCTTTCCTTTCTTCCCCGTCAAATTCTTTCCTCAGCGTCCTCAGCGACCTCAGCGGCTAACTATCCCCCTCGGTAAATAAAGAGAACCCGGCCGCCCCCTCCAAGCGGCCGGGTTCTGGTAATGATCGTGTGGGCGTCAGACGGAGGCCAGTTCCTTCAGTGCGTCGAGCGTCTTGGGCGAGGCCAGGGGCTTGCGGTTCTTGCGTTTGTGGCGGCGGCCGGGCTCGAGGACGTCGGGCTTCTCGACGCGGTCGGGGTTCTCCTCGACGACAGTCAGGGCTTCGACGACGTCTTCGGCGAAGAGGTCGGCTTTGACTTCTTCATGCAGGCCTTCGGCGCGGTTGAAGACGCCGCCGGCGACGAGCACCTGCATCTGCGGGCAGACGCCGATCTCGCGGATGAGGCCGATGAGCTTGCGGATGTTGGGCACGCCGGCGGGGTTGGCGCCGTAGATGCACAGGATGTCGGGCTTGGTCTGCCCCACCAGCGTCAGCAGCTCGTCGTCGGGCACGCCCGAGCCGACAAACCACACGCTCCAGCCCTTGGCCTCGAACAGGTCGGCCATCATCTGGGCGCCGAGCTCTTCGCTCTCGCCGTGGCCGCAGGTCATGATCATGCGCTTGCCGGTCTTGGGCTCGCGGGGCAGGACGCCCTGGAGCTGGTCGGCCATCGTGCGGTTGATCCGCGTGGCCATGTGCTCGACGACCAGCGAGATATGGTGGCCGCGATAGAGCTTGTCGATCTGGTCCATCGCCGGCCAGATCACGTGCTTGAGCAGCTTGGCGGCGTCGTTGCCGCGGTCGAGTGCGCCGAAGATGACCTCGCGAGCCTCAGCCCGACGGCCTTGGAATACGTTTTCCAGGTAGTGCTTGAAGATCGTCACGAAGTTCATCTCAGATTCCTTTCGTTCGCCGCGTGTTAGTTTGGGTAATTTGCGGCACACAGGTAGGATCGGTAAAGCTGGCTCTTTATCTTCAACGATTCTGGCAAGATAGGTAAGATAGTTAATATGGATAATTGGCGTGAGCGCTTTATAGTCTAACATATTGCAGAGTAGAGACTTGCTGCTTTAGTAAATGGCGTTTTCTTGACCCGGCAGGTGAAAATTATCGAAATATTTTCTTGGGATCACTCAAAATGCACCGCACTAACGAAGCTTCGTGCCGCTGCATGTCATCCACCGATGCTGCGGGTTCAGCCCGTACAGTGACTTCGTCACGGCGCAGCGCTGGTCGCCACCTGTCATACACATGCACGATTAATTTTCAGCGGCTCGTTCTTGTCCCAACTTATTACCGACGCTACACTTTGGTCATGAACCGCATCGGAATGGGTTACGACTCTCACCGCCTGGTATCCGGGCGCCCGCTGATTCTCGGCGGCTTGCAGATCGAGCACGACCTGGGCTTGGCCGGGCACAGCGACGCCGATGCGGTGCTTCACGCGATCACCGACGCGATTCTCGGCGCAATCGCGGCTGGCGATATCGGCGAACTCTTCCCCGACACCGATCCGCAATGGGCCGGCGCCGACAGCCAGGTCTTCCTCCGCCGCGCCGTCTCCCTCGCTGCCCAGAGCGGCTGCCGCGTGGTCAACTGCGACGTGACGATCATCGCCCAGCAGCCCAAGCTCTCGCCCTACAAACCGCAGATGCAAGCGTCGATCGCCAAGGCACTCGGCGTCGACACCGCGGCCGTCAGCGTCAAGGCCAAGACCAACGAAGGCATGGACGCCATCGGCCGAGGCGAAGGCATCGCCGTAATGGCAGCCGTGCTGCTGACGACGGAAACACTATAATGCCACACCCAATGGCCCTGAAACTCTACAACACCCTGACGCGAAGCAAGGATGAGTTCGTGCCCGTCGAGCCGCCGGTGGTGCGGCTTTACACGTGCGGGCCTACGGTCTACAACTTCGCGCATATCGGCAACCTGCGCACGTACGTGTTCGAGGACGTGCTGCGGCGGACGTTGGCAGTGGCCGGCTTCGACGTGCGGCACGTGATGAACGTCACCGACGTGGGACACCTCGTCAGCGACGCCGACGCCGGGGCCGACAAGATGGAACTCGGCGCCGCCCGCGAGGGCAAGAGCGTCTGGGAGATCGCCGACTTCTACTGGCAAGCGTTCCGGGCGGATCTGGGGCGGCTGAACATTATCGAGCCGGTCGTCTGGTGCAAAGCCACCGATCACATCGCCGAGCAGATCGATACGGTCAAGACGCTCGAAGAAAAGGGCTACACCTACGTCGCCGGCGATGGGGTGTACTTCGACACGTCCAGGCTGCCCGACTACGGCAAGCTCGCGCCGGACAACATCGCCGGTCTCCAGGCCGGCGCCCGCGTCGAGCTGGTCGAAGGCAAACGCAACCCCACCGACTTCGCCCTGTGGAAGTTCTCGCCCAAAGACCAAAAACGCCTGATGGAATGGCCCAGCCCGTGGGGCCTGGGATTCCCCGGCTGGCACATCGAGTGCTCGGCGATGGCCGTGAAGTACCTTGGCGAACGCCTGGACATCCACTGCGGCGGGATCGACCACATCGCCGTACACCACACCAACGAGATCGCCCAGGCCGAGGCGGCCCTGGGTCACAAGTGGTGCAACTGGTGGATGCACGGCGAGTTCCTGACGTTCGGGGCCAAGATGTCAAAATCCTCCGGCGAGTTCCTGACGCTGCAGGCCCTGATCGACAAAGGCTACGACCCGCTGGCGTACCGCTACTTCCTGCTCGGCGCCCACTACCGCCAGCAGTTGGCCTTCACGTGGGAAGGCCTCGACGCGGCCGCCAGCGCGATCAAGCGCCTCAAGCGGATCGTGCTGGACCTGCGAGCGCTGGAAGGCAAGCCCATCGCCGCGCATCTCGAGGCGTTCCGGGCGGCAGCATTCGACGACCTGAACATGCCTCAGGCCCTGGCGGCGATGTGGGCGGCCGCCAAAGACATCGCCGCCCCGCCGGCCGATGCGTACGCCACGCTGCTGGAGATGGACCGCGTGCTGGGCCTGGGTCTTGCCGACATGCAGGAAGATACCTCGGCGATTTGCGATGCAGACATTGAGCGCCTGCTCGCCGAGCGCACCGCCGCCCGCAAAGCCAAAGACTTCAAACGCGGCGACGAAATCCGCAAGCAACTCGCCGACCTTGGCGTCGAGATCATGGACAGCGCAGGGGGAACCACCTGGCGGCGAAAATGATGTGGAGTGCGGCAGCCTTAGCTGCCGCTTTGAGAGTTTCTCGCCACCGAACAACTACCAAAGCGGCAGCTAAGGCTGCCGCACTCCACATTACGCGACTGAAGACTCGTGACTGTCCAAGGCTTTTCCCGTAGCATTAGTTTCCATGTCTGATGCCGCCTATCGCGTGCTGGGGATCGACCCGGGATTAAACATCACCGGGTACGGCGTCGTCGACTTCGCCGCCGGCGGGCCGCGGATCATCGAGGCCGGGGCCATCCGCACCGTCGCCAAGGCCGACATGCCCGCCCGCATCGCCCAGATCTACGCGGACGTGAAAGAGATCATCGCCGAGTTCCATCCCGACTGCGTGGCCATCGAGAAGCTCTACTCGCACTATGGCCATCCGCTCACCAGCGTGCTGATGGGTCACGCCCGGGGCGTGATTCTGCTGGCGGCAGCCCAGGCGGGCATTACCGTGCTGAACCTGCCCGCCACCAAAGTCAAAAAGAGCCTCACCGGCAACGGCCACGCATCGAAGCTGCAGATGCAGCGAAGCGTCCAGAGCGTGTGCAAGCTGCCGGAACTGCCGACACCGCCAGACGTCGCCGACGCGATCGCCATCGCCCTGTGCGCGGGGTCGGGGAGGAGTTACGTCCACGAATGACACGAATGTCACGAATGGGGAAAACAACGGGAGGAAGAATGGAATGCTGGAATGTTGGGGTGTGCTGACTATCCCATCCTTCCATCCTTCCATCATTCCCTCTTTTCTCCATTCGTGTCATTCGTGACATTCGTGGACGTAACGCTTTTTGTTTTATTCTTCCTCCCGTTCGTGATATTCGTGTGGGCATGATTGCACGCATCAGTGGACGTCTGGAGCAGGTGGCCGGCGGGTCGGCGCTGGTCGATGTCGGCGGCGGGCTGTGGTACGAGGTGCTCGTGCCGGGCTTCGACGTCGAGCGCCTCAGCCGCCGCTGCGGGCAGGAGATCGTCCTCTACACCATCCACTATCTCGACGGCGACCCGGCGTACGGCAGCCAGACGCCGCGGCTGGTCGGGTTCCTGGCCGAGGGCGACCGGGCGTTCTTTCGCATCTTCATCACGGTCAAGGGCATCGGCATTCGCAAGGCGCTGCGGGCGCTGATTCGCCGGCCGGCGGAGGTCGCCGCGGCGATCCAGGCCAAGGACGCCAAGCTGCTGTCGATGCTGCCGGAGATCGGCCCGCGAACGGCAGAGCGCATCATCGCCGACCTGCACGGGAAGCTGAAAGACTTCGCCGGCGCCGAGGCGGCGCCCGAAGCGGCGATCCCCCAGGCGGGCGAGGAAGCCATCGCCGTGCTGGTCCAGCTCGGCGAGCGGCGCGTCGACGCAATGGCGCTGGTGCAGCGCGTCCTGGCGGTCGCGCCGGATCTGCAAAAAGCGGAAGACATTATTCAGCAGGCGTACAAGCTCAAGGCGACAGGATTGTGATAACCCGCACGCCCAGGGATAGCAATCCCTGGGCTTGAAGAACACATGGCAAGAGAACGCATAGTATCGGGCGAGGAACTCGGCGGCGACGACGAGCAGCTTAATCGGGCGCTGCGCCCGCAGTCGCTGGACGAGTGCATCGGCATGAGCGATCTGCTGGAGAAGCTGCGCATCTCCATCACCGCCTCGCGACAGCGCAACGAACCGATGGAGCACGTGCTGCTGCACGGGCCGCCCGGACTGGGCAAGACCACGCTGGCGTACGTGATCGCCCACGAGATGGGCAGCGCCATCAAGGTCACCTCCGGACCCGCACTGACCCGCGCGGGCGACCTGATCGGCATCTTGACCAACCTCGACACGCGAGACGTGCTGTTCATCGATGAGATCCACCGCCTCGCCCCGGCCGTCGAGGAGTACATCTATCCGGCGATGGAAGACTTCAAGGTCGACTTCGTCGTCGACTCGGGCATGCACAGCCGCACGATCAACCTGCCGCTCAAGCCCTTCACGCTGATCGGGGCCACGACGCGCAGCGGCATGCTCAGTCCGCCGCTGCGGACGCGATTCGGCATCACGCACCACCTCGATTTCTGGAGCCCGCAGGAGCTGCTGGCCCGCGGCCACATGAGCGCCAGAATGCTGGGCATCGCGTATGAAGAAGCCGCGCTCGAGCTGCTCAGCGAGCGCGCCCGCGGAACCCCGCGCATCGCCAACCGCCTGCTGCGCCGCTGCCGCGACTTCGCGCAGGTCAAAGGCGACGGCCGCCTGACGGTGGCGATGGTCCAGTCGGCGCTGGAACTCGAAGGCATCGACGAGCTGGGCCTGGACGACCTGGACCGCCGGTTCCTGCGGATCATTATCGACACGTATCGCGGCGGCCCGGTGGGCATCGAGGCCGTGGCCGCCACCCTCGGCGACGACACCGACACGCTGGTGGACGTAGTTGAGCCGTTCCTGCTGCAGATGGGCCTGCTGGCTCGCACCCGCCGCGGGCGCCTGGCGACGATCAAGGCCTACAAGCACCTGGGCGTGCAAGGCGCCCCGCCGGCGGACGACTCCCCGCTGTTCGAGCAGGAATAATCCATGCTGCGTCACGCGAATACGTCGCGCGATGTTGATGCGCTGCGTTAGCGGTCGAGCTTGCTCGACGCGGTTGTTTCCCTGAATCCTGAAGCTCGCTCGAAGCGAGTCTCGCTGCAACACGCGCGGGGCAAGCCCCGCCGCTAACGCGGCGCGCCGCGCACACTCTCGACCGCCTCTTTGCCCAACCGCTCCTGGAGCTGCGTCAGATACAGGCTCCGCGGTTCGACGCGCTGGCCGGGGGATTCAATGTGGCCTCTGCCGCTTATCTTTGGGGCGATGCAGCCGATGGCGAAGTTCTGCGAGGTCGGGGGCTTCTGGCAGTCCAAACTCGTCGCCGTGCAGTTCCAGAAGACCACCACCGCCCCGGCCCAGCCGTGACCGGTGCCGCTGCGGCGGCGGTTCTGCACGTTCAGCGGGCCGCACGTCACGTTGTCATACAGCGTGCCGGTCGACCAGCGATGGTGCGGGCCGCTGTCGGCGTGGCAATTCTCGGCCTTGCAGTCGACGAACGCGTTGGGCCCGGGCACGCGCGAGTGCATGACGAAGTCGTGCCGCCCGTTGCGCGCGGTGCATCGCTGTACGAGCGTAAGTTGCCCGGCCAGCGCGAACGAGTACCGCCGCCCGCCGGTGATCTTTGAGACCGGGTCGAGGCAGCGGCAGTCCTGCACCGTGATGCGCCCTGCCGTGGCGGCAACGTTCACGCAGCTATAGGCGAAATGCACTGCCGTCACATCGCGCACCCACGCGTCCTGCACGCACGACAGATGCACCAGGTCCCAGGCGTGCTTCTCGTCGCTGTCGCCCTCAAACACCGACTCGGCCCGCAGGCCCTCCACGCCCACCTGCTCGATTCGCCCGGGCCAGCGGTACTTGTAGACCTCGCCGCCGCCCCATTGATCTTCGATCGCGCAGGTGATCGGCGCGTCGACGGTGACGGTGTCGCCTTCGATCTTCGTAATGACCCGGCGGTATTCCTGCGTCTGCGGCGGCCAGTTCTTCACGGCGTCGTCCGGGCCGCGATTGAGCTTGTCCATCCCCATGGCGGCGATCCAGGCCGCGTTGCCGTGGCGGGCGACGATCACTTCGTCGCCGACGGCTAAGCCTTTGGCCGACTCGACGGCAAACGTCCGCGAGCCGACGGGTACGTAGTTCCGGGAGATCTTGCGGCGGGTGCCGCCTACTTCCTGGGGCTTTCCACTGCCGGCGATGGCGATCAGTGCGTGCTTCTTGCGCCCGGTGGCCACGAGGATTGCGCCCTCCTCGCCGCGCAGCACCACGCCGCTGGTGCGGATGTGGATGGTATCCGAGACCTCATAGCGCCCCTTCTTGAGCAGCACGGCCCCGCGCAGGCCGCCGGCGGCGGGCAGGGCTGCAACCTTGTCGATGGCATCCTGAATGCGCTGCTTCTGGTCGCCGGCCTGGGGCACGAGCGTCTCGCGCACCGGCGCCTGGGGCAGTTTCACGCCACCGCCCATGTACCCGCAGTTGGAGAAGTCCGGGATGCAGTCGCCCTGATCCGTGTACGGCGCGTAGACAAGCTTGCCGTCAGCGCCGACGCTCACGAGCGGGCCTTCCGCACCGACGCACTGCGACAGCAACGCCAGCGCCAGCAGCGCTACTATTCCCGCTCGCATGTGATCTCCTTGGCCGCTTGCGGCTTGGCAGCTTTTGAAATGGTTTACAGATCCCACGCCTTGGCAAATGCCTTAAAGCTGCGATCGAAGGTCTTTTCGACTTCAGCCGGGAAGCAGCACGCGGGCAGTTGCTTGTTCTTGAGGTGGTACGTCAGGCAATCGCAGCAGACGCCGCGGCGGTCGCATCCGTCGTAGCTGCACGTGCAGCGGTCTGTGCTGTTGCTTTGTTTCTTGCAGTCCATGGGGGCGGGTCCTTTATTCGAACAGCTCGGGTTTTCCGTCGAGTCTCTTTTCCAGCAGGTCTGCCGCCCGCAGCGTGAAGTTCGCTTCGGGGTTTTCGACTTTCATCTTTTCAAGCCGCTTCTTGATGTCGGCGGCGCGGCGCCCGAAACGCCGGTCCCAGTCTTCCGACTCGGCCCCGCCGGCCGGGCGCGAGGGCAGCGACTCGATGTCGCGGGCAATGACCAGGAACGCCGCCTCGGCTTTGCGCTCCCGCAGGAACTCCGGATGCGCGACGAGCTTCTTGAGAAGCTGCTGGGCGTCCTCGGCGATCTCCGTGCCCTCATACTGGCGCGCGATGCGGCTGATCAGGTTGGTCGTGGCCGTCGGGGAACTCAGCGGGTTCATGCGCGCCCGCTGCAGCAGCCATCCGCCGTAGGCCTCCAGGTACGTCATCAGCTTTCGAGCCTCGACGCCGGCAGGACCGCTCTGGTCGCGCGACTTGCGGGCGACATTCAGCGCGTCGCCCAGTCGGTCGCGTTTCATGCGCGAGACGATGGCCGCACTGTTGGGGTACGTCCCCCCGTCGAGCATGGGGAACTCCGGGCGGTTCTTGATGCACTCGACGATCTTGGCGAGCATCTTGTCGTCGGGAGCGCCCTGCCAGGCGGCCCGGCCCAGATGGTTGTACACCACCGCGTGAGGATAGGCCTTGGTGCGGGCAGCCGCTTCGGCCTTGGCCTTGGCGACGTGAATGACGGTAGAGGGGAAGTCGACCCGCCGCGCCGCGTCGACGGCGGTGCCGCGAGGCCCGCCCATGGCCACCGCCACGCTGACCAGGCCGTTGCGGCGGTACGCCTTGGCGACTCGCGCCACGTCGTTGAGCCCGCGAATGGCCGCCGGGTCGTCGTGTTTATAGAAGACCAGCACGACGACCTGCCCGACCAGATCGTCGGCAGTGAGTTCCGGACCTGCCCAGACCTCGGTGAAGGACATCGCCGCCAGCGGCGACTGGGCCCATTGAAGCGGCGGATAGGTCCGCGCGGGCGCGCCGGCAAGACTGTCGCCGGTGTCGTCGCCGGGCATTTTGAGCTCATTGCCGGGCAGCTTGAGATCGTCCAGGGAAACGGCGGAAGACTTGCCCTCGATGAGTTCCTTGGCTTTGCGCGTCAAAGCGCTGCCGGGGTAATCGGCCTCCATCTTGGCCGCTTCGGCTTTGAGCTGCTGCAGGAGGGTGGCGTATTTTTTGTCCCACGCTTCCCGCTCGGGTCCTCCGCTGGGGCGGGGGGGGCTGTTCTCGATCAGGCGCTGGATGGTGCGAAACCCCGGTTCGGCCTTGCGATTGATCTGGAAGACCGGATCGTCGGCCAGTTCCGTCAGGCGTTTGCGCGCGTGGTCGCCCAGGCTGCTTCCGGCGAACAGTTTGGACAGCCGCGTGTAGAGCTCGATCGCCTGCGCGGGCGAACTATCCGTCGCCTTGGACGCCTGCCCCTGCAAATAGGAGGCATACGCCGTCAGCCGCGAGTGCAGGCGCGTCGCCTGGGCGGCGACCTTCTTGACGTTGTCGTTGCCGGCGGCGTCTTTCCACTTGGCGCAGTCGGCCATCGCCTCGCCGAGCTTGTCGCGGCGGATCTTGGCGACGATCGGCCCCAGCAGTTCATAATTCGTGTCCAGCACGGGGTGGCCGGGGTTCTCCCGCGCCAGCTTGGTCAGCAGCGGCACAACGCTTTTGTTGAGGGTCTGCGCGTCGGGGAAACCCTGCCAGACCAGCGTCCCGTTGTAGTCGTAGACGGCCATGTGCGGCGCGACGGCGATATTCAGATCGAACCGCTCGCCCGGCACGATCGTCAGGCGGCGGGCCTTGGCGCCCTCTTCCTGGGCCGTCTTGGCGCGATCGTCGGCCTGGCCGAGATATCCGCCCACGCCGACCAGCCCGGCGCGTTGATAGAGCCCCACCAGCGCGTCGGCGTCGGCAAGGGCTTTCTGTGCGGCACGATCGTTGGTCTTCCAGAACACCACCAGGACGGGCTTGCCCCACAGCGAGGTCTCGTCGAGAGGGTCGCCGGCATAGACGTTCTTGAGGTCGACCTTCCCCAGCGGCGACGTGGGCCACCACGGACCTTGCTGCGCCGCGACCGGCGCCGCCGTGGCGGCGGCTATCCCCCACACCATCAGAACCGCCATGACATTTTTCCAGCATCTGGCGTGACACATGAGCATATCTTACCATTGGCGCAGACCGCTGCCAAGCTCGCGATGATCCGCAAGTAATTCGCCGCGCGAACGACTGACGGTGACGGCGCGGCCGGCGCCAGCGCTAAAATGGGACAACGCTATGGCCTTGTATGAAATCAGCGTCGATCACGCCTTCGCGGCCTCGCATGCGGTGTTGATGCCCAGCGGCGAGATGGAGGCGCCCCACCGCCATCACTGGCTGGTGAGCGTTTCGCTGCGCGGGCCTGTCGATGCGACCAGCGGGATGGTCGCGGATTTCCTGGTCGTCAAAGACGCCCTGGCGCGGGCGTGCGGGCTGATGGACGGGATGGATCTCAACGCCCTGAAGCTGCTGGGCGGGGATATCCCCACCGCCGAGCGCGTGGCGCGGTTCCTCGCCGAAGAGATTGCCCGCAACGCCGCCCTGGCGCCGCGGCTCTATCGCGTCGAGGTGACTGAAAGCGCCGGCTGCCGGGCGGCCTTTTTCCCGTCGCTTGACGGCCCGACTAGCCGATCATAGGATGACAGCATGAAAGGCAAATGTGAAAAATGCGACCGCCCCGCCACGGTACACATGACCGAGATTATCGGCGGGGAGAAGATCGAGAAGCACCTCTGCGAGCAGTGCGCGATGACGGCGGGCATTACCATCAAGGCCAACGTGCCGATCAGCCAGATGCTGGAAGATTTCGTGCTGGCCACGTCCAACGCCCCTGAAGAGGCGCCGCTGAGCTGCGACTATTGCGGGATCACCTTCAGCGAGTTCCGCTCCAAGGGGCTGCTGGGCTGCCCCAATGATTACGACGCCCTGGAGCGACAGCTCCTGCCCCTGCTGCGACGCGCCCAGGAAGGCGCCGACCACCACGTCGGCAAGGTCCCCAGCCGCGCCGGAGACGACCAGGCGAGGCAGACCAACATCCTGCGACTGCGGGCGCAGCTTCGCGACGCCGTGGCGGCCGAAAACTACGAGCTCGCCGCTCGCCTGCGCGATCACATTAAAGAGGTTGAACCGTGAGCCTGACGGATCTGACACGACAGGCCGGCGAATGGCTCCGCGGGGCCGGGGCGATGCATGACGTGGTGATCTCGTCGCGCACCCGCCTGGCGCGCAACCTGGCGGGCATGCCGTTCCTGTCCCGCTGCACCAGCGCCCAGCAGCACGAGGTCGAGCAGCGCCTCCGCCGCGAAGTGCTCGATGCCGCCCTGACGCGGGAGATGTTCTACGTGGACGTGGCGGCCGCGGGGCCGCTCGACCGTCAACTGCTCGTCGAGCGGCACCTGATCTCGCGCCAGCACGGCGCCGCCGAGCACCCGCGCGGCGTGGCGGTCAGTTCCAGCGAGACCGTCTCGATCATGATCAACGAGGAAGACCACCTGCGCCTGCAGGTGCTCCGCAGCGGGTTCGAACTTGACGAGGCCTTCGCCGAGATCAACCGCATCGACGACCGCCTCGAAGAGCGGCTGAGCTTCGCCTTCCACAGCCGCTACGGCTATCTCACCGCCTGCCCGACCAACGTCGGCACGGGCCTGCGCGTCAGCGTGATGCTGCACCTGCCCGCGCTGAAGCTCACCAACACTATCGAGAAGGTCGTCCATGCCGCGCAGGATATGCACATGGCCATCCGCGGGCTCTACGGCGAGGGCACCGAGGCCATGGGCGACTTCTTCCAGCTCTCCAACCAGACCACCCTGGGCAAGAGCGAAGGGCAGATCCTCTCGGAGTTCCGCGACCAGATCGTTCCGGCCATTGTCGACTATGAACGCAAGGCCCGCGAGGGGCTCGTGCGCCAGCAGCTCCTGGCGGCCGACGACCGCATCTTCCGCAGCCTGGCCCTGCTGCGCAGCGCCATGCTCATCTCCAGCGAGGAGACGATGTACCTGCTCTCGCTGGTGCGGCTGGGGATCAATCTCGGACGCATCCGCGACGTCGAGCTCAAGACCGTCAACGAGCTGTTCCTGCTGACGCAACCGGCGCACCTGCAGAAGATCCACAATCGCGAAATGGACGCCGCCGAACGCGCCGCCTGCCGGGCGGCGTATATCCGCCAGCGCCTGGCCCCGTGAGGCCTAGCCCGGATATTTCACCGCTGAGATCGCAGAGGCCGCAGAGGTATTTTGAGCGAAGAAACTTACCTGCGGTTCATGCATTTTTCGGGCTAGCCCCTGGCGTGAGGCAGCAGCCCCTCGTAAGGCCGCCCCGCAACCAGTTGCCCATCCTTGACGAACCCTTCCGGGCGCATCTTGAGCCTTTCGATCATCCGCTGACGCCAGACAACCACTTCCGACCCATCGCGCCGCGAGAGGTCTGTCAGTTCCCCCGGATCATTCTGAAGGTCGAAGAGCTGCTCGCTGCCGTCGCCGGGGCGCCAGATGTACTTGTAGCGGCCGTCCGTGAGCATCTGGAACGCCTGGGGGCCGCTGTAGCACGGGGAGTGTTCGCCGTGCAGCACGTCGCGTACGCGGGCGTCGCTGCGGCCGCGCAGGACGTCCACCAGGCTTCGCCCGTCGACGCCGGCGGGGCACTCGAGCCCGGCCAGTTCCAGCAGCGTGGGCATGAGGTCTTCCAGGCAGACGGGCTGGTCGCAGACCCCCCCGCGCGCCAGCGCGAGCTTGCTCGATCCGCAGATGAGCATGGGGATTGCGGCTGAGCCTTCGTAGGGCTCGCACTTGCGGAACATGTGGTGGTCGCCGAGCATCTCGCCGTGGTCGCTGGTGAAGACGATGACCCAGGGCCGCCCGCCGGCGTGGCTCTTCCACATGAAGTCCTGCATGAGCCAGTAAATCTGGTCGTCGATGTGGTTGATGAGGCCGAAGTACCCCGCCTGGGCGCTGCGCAGGGCCTCGCCGGTGAGATTCACGTAATGCGAGTCTATGCCCGCGCCCAGCCCGTCATTGGGCGGCATGGGCGCCCAATCGCCGACGGAAGCCGGCGGCAGCGGCATCCGCAGGTAGCGTTCCATGTAGAACGCCGGCGGCACCAGCGGCGGATGCGGAGCGTAGAACGAACTGGTCAGAAAGAGCGGACGCCGGGCGTCATACGACGCGAGATATTCCCGCGTCTTCCGGGCGACCCATGTGGTCGGGTGAAGGCGCTCATCGAGATGGAACGGCCGCGCTGTCCATCCGTTGTAGCTCATTCCCGCCGCCGCCAGACCGCCGGCGCCGGGGGCGCCTTGCTCGATGGCCGCGGCAAGATCGTCGTCATTGACGTACGACGAGCCGTGCGTGCGGGTCTGGTAGCCGTAGTCCTTTTCGGCCGGGTGCTGGTGCATGTTGCGCCCGATCAGGGCGGTCTGGTATCCGGCGTCTGACAGCAGTTGCGGCAGGACCCGGCCGGTCGTCTCGCAGCCGCCGATGAATCCGACCATGCCGTTGCTAGCCGGGAACTTTCCCGTCAGCAGGCTCCGCCGCGCAGGGATGCACGAAGGGCACGTGGTATATGCACGGCGGAAGAACGTGCCCTGCCCGCCGATCCAGTCGATGTTGGGCGTCAGCACGGCCGGGTGGCGTGCCAGCGAGAGGCAGTCGCCGCGCATCTGGTCGGGCATGATCAGCAGAATGTTCGGGCGTGCGTCAGTCTGGGTCATGCTTGTACTCGATCACGGGGAACACAACTTACCACAGAGACAGCGAGAAAAGCCGAGGAGGCAAGCAAGATCCCGCTTTCGGTATCTTGCTTCGCTTTCCGCGTCTTGTTTGACCCTCAGTGTTCTCTGTGTCTCTGTGGTAAGTCTTTTAACCGCTACTGGCGGATGTGGCCTTGACCGGTCACGATCCACTTATAGGTCGTCAGGTCTTCGGCGCCCATGGGACCTCGGGCGTGGAGCTTGTCGGTGCTGATGCCCACCTCGGCGCCCAGACCGTACTCGCCGCCGTCGCTGAACCGCGTCGAGGCGTTGACCATCACGCTGGCAGAGTCGACCAGGGCGGTGAAGGTTTCAGCCGCGGCGATATCCTTCGTCACGATCGCGTCGGTGTGGGCGCTGCCGTAGGTGTTGATGTGGTCGATGGCCTCGGCCAGTCCGTCGACGATCTTCACCGCCAAAATCAGATCGAGGTATTCCGCCCGCCAATCGTCCTGCGTGGCGGCTTTCATATCCGGTACGATCCGGCGGCAGCGGTCGCAGCCGCGCAGCTCTACGCCGCGGGCGACCATGAGTTCCGCGAGCCGCGGCAGAAACTCCGCCGCGACGGCTGCGTCTATCAGCAGCGTCTCCATCGCGTTGCAGACGCCGGGGCGCTGGCATTTGGCGTTGATGACGATCGTCTCGGCAGTGGCGGCGTCGGCGGCCGAATGCACGTAGACGTGACAGTTTCCGGTGAAATGCTTGATCACGGGGATGGTGGCGGTCTCGACGACGGCGCGGATGAGCCCCTCGCCGCCGCGGGGGATGATCAGGTCGATCAGTCCCTGGGCGGTGGCCATGGCCGTCACGATATCGCGCGCGGGATTGTCAATCATGGCAATGGCATCGGCAGGCAGACCGGCCTGGGCCAGACCCTCGCGCATGGCCGCGGCGACGGCCAGATTGGACTGCATGGCTTCTTTGCCGCCGCGCAGGATGCAGGCGTTGCCGCTCTTGAGGCACAGGGCGGCCGCGTCGGCGGTCACGTTGGGGCGCGACTCGAAGATGATCCCGATGACGCCGATGGGAACGCGCCGCTTCTCGACTCGCAGACCGTTGGGGCGGTTATACGCCTCAATGGTCTTGCCCACCGGGTCGTTCTGGCGGGCGATCTGTTCGATGGCGGCCGCCATCGCCTCCACGCGCGCCTCGGTCAGGCGCAGGCGGTCGATCATGGCGTCGGAGAGGCCCAGTTCATCCTTGCGGGCGAGGTCCCGTGCGTTGGCTTCGAGCACGGTCGCGCAGCGGCGGCGGAGGGCGGCGGCGCAGGCGAGCAGGGCCTGGTCGCGCTGGATGCCCTTGGCGCCGGCGAGGACGCCGGCGGCCTTTCGGGCCTCAGCGCCCAGGAACTGGATGTACTGAGAGGCGGTCATGCGCGTCCGGGGGTCAGGGTTCAGCAGGTTCTTCGGATTTCTGCTGCATCTTGAACTGCACTTTAGGAGCCGGGCCGACCACGTTCAACTGAAGATCGCCCAGGAACCGAATCCGCACCTCTTCGGTTTCCCAGCTCTTGATGTCTTTCTTGTGGCGGTCTTCGAGCACGACGTACGCCTCGATCATGGAGTCGGAAACCTTGGCAATGTCGGTCTTGGGACCGGTGACCTTGATCTTGGGCCTCCACTCCATATCGTCCTTGCGCACGAGGGAGAATTTCGCCCATGTGCCATCTTCGGCCCAGGTGACCGGGCAAAGCAGGGCAACGCTGATGGAAAGTTCCTTGGCGTCGGTGTACTGCCCGATGGTGGCCGAGACGTTGACGGTGGCCCCGCTTTCGACCAAAGCCACCGGCTCGTCGGCGATCTGCGATTCCAGTTTGACTTCGCCCAGCGTGAGGGTCTGGCCGGGCGTGTACGCCCGCAGGTCCTGGGGCAGAGTCTTGAGGGTGGGTTTGGAGTTGGTCTTGCTGAGGATTCGCTGCCAGGCCGACTCGGTGCATCGCACGGCGATGCGGTCGGGGGTGACCTGCGCCTTGCCGTCGAGCTCTCGCCCGACGGGCACGAACTCGACCGGCACCTCGTGGCTGGCCAGCATCTCTATGGTCACCGCAATGGTATCCGGCGAAACTCCCTGCACCGAAAGCCCCAGCTCGTTAAACTGCGGCACCTGCTGGACGATCGGCAGGGCCGGGATGCTGCTGGCTCCGGCAGGGAGCTTCGCCACGTCGAAGCGGGTCAGGTCATCGGCGTTGAACCGCTCGCGATAGATCTCGACGTTGCGGCGGCTGCCCACGATCTTGAAGGCCACCTTCTGCCGCGCCGGCGAGGTGATAATGCGGTCGGGGTCGGTCGAGTGCAGTACGATGCTCGAGGTGAACTCGTGGCTGTCCGTGTGCTGCAAGTCGGCGTAGATCCAGACCAGCACCGAAACCAGCAGCACCCAGAGGGCGTTGCGTCCGCGTTCGAACCACCAGCTCCGCGACAAGGCCCCCCGCTCCTTGACGCCCAATCGCTTGCTCATGACGAGCCTCCCTTGGCCGCGCGGCGGCGTAGCATCACCGGGGGGTTCAGGAAGCTCGTCAGCATCGCCCGCAGGTTCTCGATCTCCAGCCCGATGTACAACTGCCCCTCGCACGCCAGCGAGATGCGACCGGTCTCTTCGCTGATGACCAGCACCACGGCGTCGGATTCCTTCGCCAGGCCCAGCGCCGCGCGGTGGCGGCTGCCCAGAGACGGGTCGACCTCTTCACTTTCGGCCAGAGGAAACTGCACCCCGGCGGCCGCGATGCGCCCCTGGCGCACAATCACGCCCATGTCATGCAGGGGGCTTCCGGGGTAGAAGATGGTGTTGATCAACTGCGGCGAGATTTCCGCGTCGACCACCGTGCCGCTGCGGATCATGGTCGTCAGGCCGACCGATCGCTCGATGGCCACGACGGCGCCGATCTTGTTTCGCGAGAGAAAGGCGGCTGCTTCGAGGAGGCTCTCGATGACGACTTCGGCCTGTCCGGCCGGTCCGCGGAAGAACTGGGCCTGCCCGATCTGGATCAGGGCCCGGCGCAGTTCAGGCTGAAAGGCCACCAGCACCGCGCCGAAGACGAACAGGAGGAACCCGCCGTAAAGATAGCGGATGCGTTCCCATTCGAGGCTTTCGGGAAGGGCGAGAATGACGACGTATCCGGTCACCAGCAGAATGGCGACGCCCTTGATCAATCGCGCGCCGCGGGTTCCTCGCAGGAAGCGCATGACCCACCAGACCACCGCCCCGATCAGCAGCAGTTCGATCAGCACCACGCCGCTCTTGTAGCTGGCCACGCGGTGCAGGTAGGTCATGATGGCGCGAATCAAATCTTCCACGGCGACGCTTTTCGTTGGCTATGCGCACGAGACCACCGCCCTGCAGGGCAGGTTGGCATTACTCTATCGACAAAACCGCGAACGTTCCTGAAGCTTTCCCAGCCCTAGAACTCTACTGATGTTACGCTCAGAATCCAGCGGGGTTCTCAAGACTCCGCCATACCGCCAGAGCCTGGCACGTCGCCGACACGTCGTGAACGCGCAGAATGGTCGCCCCGCCGGCGTAAGCGTACAACGCCGCCGCCACGCTGCCCAGCGTCCTGGCCGATGCCGCCGGGGTGTTCGTCAACTCGCCGATGAATCGTTTTCGCGACGCCCCCACCAGCACCGGGCGCCCCAGGTCGCACAGCGCCGCCAGGCCCCGCAGCAGCGCCAGGTTGTGTTCCAGACGTTTGCCAAACCCGATGCCCGGGTCGACGATGATCTGGGCGGCCTTGACCCCCGCCGCCATCGCCGCGGCGATGCGCTGAGCCAGAAAGCTCCGCACCTCGGCGACGACGTCGCGGTAGTCCGGGTCGCGCTGCATGGTCGCCGGTTCGCCCCGCATGTGCATCAGCACCAGCCCACAGCCGCGCTCGGCGGCCAGGGCGAACATCTCCGGATCGTCGCGACCGGCGGAGATATCGTTGATGATGCTCGCGCCCTGCTCCAGGGCGCAGGCGGCCACGACGGAACTGGACGTGTCGATGCTGACCAGCGATCCGGTGCCCGCCGCCGCCGCGACGCTCGAGCCCAGCCGCGCGATCTGCTCGCCTGGACTGACGCGCGCCGATCCCGGACGCGTGGATTCGGCGCCGATGTCGATGATGTCGGCGCCTTCGCGCGCCATGGCTGCCGCATGCTCAGCGGCCGTGCCGGCATCGAAGAACTCCCCGCCATCGGAGAAGCTGTCAGGGGTGATATTGAGAACTCCCATCACCGCGGGGCGTCCGGTGTGATGGGAGTTCAGGATGTCCTGCAGCGATGCGGCCATGCGGGCATGATAGCCGGATTCGCGGCGATGACTAACGGATAATTTGTCGAACCGCCGAGTCGTTCACACGCCGGTTGTTTCGTCCTGACGCGTGGGGGCTCGCGTTTCAGCCAGCCGCACGGGCAACTGCCCGCCGAACGCCGCCGCCAGCCCCACCAGGAACGACGCCACCAGCAGAACGACCATGAGGATCGAGAAGACGATCCGCACGGCCCGGCTGTCGATGATGAGGAATATCCCCAGGATCATCGCCGAAGCCAGGGCCAAAGCGCCGATCCAGAACAGGACGGGGC
This sequence comes from Planctomycetaceae bacterium, assembly GCA_039680605.1. Classification (NCBI taxonomy): domain Bacteria; kingdom Pseudomonadati; phylum Planctomycetota; class Planctomycetia; order Planctomycetales; family Planctomycetaceae; species Planctomycetaceae bacterium. Next base: position 30,501 of record JBDKTA010000069.1, read on the forward strand.
GTTTGACGCGGTCGCTGCGCACGGCAAGATACAGATAGAAGATCGTCAGGATAATCGCGATGACAGGCCCCAGATTGTCCATATCTGCTCTCCTTTGTTATAGTGGCGTTATGGCAAGGGCACGCGCCCGTTCTGATCAAGTCTATCCCGGATCCGGAAGAACGTCGCGCAATTTTACCGGCCGATCGGCGTGGGACTGGCCGTTGGTCTTCTCGCGCAGCAGCAGATCGTCAACGGTCGGTTTGTCGAGCTCGCGCCCTTCGGCGATCTGCTTGACCTCCTCGGCCGAGAGCGTTTCGTACTTGATCAGGGCCTTGGCGATCTCGCCGAGTTGGTGATTGTTTTCCTGGATGATCTTGCGGGTGGCGGCGCCGGCCTCGTCGATCAGCAGCCGCACCTCGGCGTCGACGGTCTCGGCGGTCTTCTCGGAGTACTTCGAGCCCGGAGGCAGCATGCCGTTGAACTGGTCGGGATCGTTGGCGTAGTTGACGGCCCCGAGTCGTGGGCTCATGCCCCAGTCGAGCACCATTTTTCGGGCGAGCATGGTCGCCTGGGCGATGTCGCTCTGGGCGCCGCTGGTGATGTCGCCGCAGAAGATTTCTTCGGCCACGCGCCCGCCGAACAGGACGCACAACTGGGCCTTGCAGTACTTCAGGCTGAACAGGTAGCGGTCTTTCTCGGGCAGGGAGAAGGTCGCCCCGCCCATGTTGGCGCGGGGGATGATCGAGACCTTGTGCAGCGGATCGGCGTCGGGCAGCAGCAGTTGCGTCAGGGCGTGCCCGGCCTCGTGATAGGCGGTGACGCGTTTGTCATTTTCGTCGATGACGCGGCTCTTTCGGGCGCGTCCCCAGCGGACCTTGTCGCGCGCTTCTTCGAGATCGGCCTGCTCGACGTATTCCTTGTTGGCCATGGTCGCGGCGATGGCGGCCTCGTTGACCAGCGCTTCGAGGTCGGCCCCGCTGAACATGGGCGTTCCGCGGGCCATGCGCTGCAGGTCGACATCCGGCGAGCAGCGGACCTTCGCGGCGTAAATTTTGAGGATCTCCAGGCGTCCGCCGACGTCGGGCAGCGGGACGATGATCTGGCGGTCGAAGCGTCCCGGTCGCGTCAGGGCCGGGTCGAGCACGTCCATGCGGTTGGTCGCGGCGATGACGATGACCTGGTCGGAGGTGTCGAAGCCGTCCATCTCGACGAGAATGGCGTTGAGGGTCTGCTCGCGCTCGTCGTGCCCGCCGCTGACGAACCCGTGTCCGCGGCGGCGCCCGACGGCGTCGATCTCGTCCAGGAAGATGATGCAGGGGGAGTTGTCCTTGGCCTGCTTGAACAGATCTCGCACGCGGCTGGCGCCGACGCCGACGAACATCTCGACGAAGTCGCTTCCGGAGATGCTGAAGAACGGGACGTTGGCCTCGCCGGCGATGGCCTTGGCCAGGAGGGTCTTTCCGCATCCGGGCTCGCCCACCAGCAGCACGCCGCGCGGAATGCGCCCGCCGAGGCGGTGGAACTTCTTGGGGTTCTTGAGGAACTCGATGATCTCGCCGACTTCTTCCTTGGCCTCGTTGATGCCCGCGACGTTGTCAAACGTGACGGTGGACTGTTCCTTGGTGGTGACCTTGTGGCGCGATCGCCCGAAGTTGCCCAGGAAACCCGCCCCCCCGCCGCCGGCGCCCATCCGCCGGAACACGAAGAACCACAGCAGGAAGAACACCCCCAGCATCAACACCAGCGAAGGCAGAGCGCCGGCCCACCATCCGGCGAACTCGTATTCGTATTTCGTCGTGCCGCCGCGGCTGGCGCCGGCATCGAGGGCTTCCTGCAGCCGCTGGTCGAAGTCATTCTCGGCCGAGAACGCGTAGTTCACGACGAACCGGGGCGGATCGGCGGCGCTGAACCCGGGCGTGTTGGGTCCGACTTCGCCCTGGATCTCCTTTTCGCGCACAATGACCTTGCCTTTGAGATTGCCGTTGCGGGCATAGGTCCAGAAGGCGTCGGGCGTGATGGGCTTCGAGCCGGGCATCCGGGCGAACGCCAGCAGCGCCAGAGCCAGTGCGATGGCCACCACCCACCCCAGCAACGAACGGGTCAATCGCGGCGGCGTGGGCCCACCCAGCCGTGGAGGTCTATTCGGAGATTGGTTGTTCATGTCAGTATTGTATCTCTCACCACGGCTCTGCCATCTGTTCTACGACCATGCGGGCGGCCTTGTTGAGAACTGTCTCGCTGCCCTGGAAGAATTCCTCGGTGTAGGGCGACAGCGGGATATACGTTCCGGCGACGGTCATGGCGGGAATTTTGGCTAGTTCCTTGCCACTTCGCAGGTCGGTCCAGACGAACGACAGGGTGACGACCACTTCAATCTCGCGGGCGTTGCCGCTGGCGGCATCATAGCTGAGCACGAGTTGGCTGATGTCGTCGATGCGCCCGGTCAGCAGCGTGTCGGCGCCGGTCTTGTCTGCCACTTTGTACTTCGTCTGCAGTTCGATCTGCTTGATGACCGCCTCGGTCATGCGCAGCTCGATGTCGCGGCGGTAGACGTCTTTGCCTCGCGACCAGACGGGCACCGCCACGGTCTTGATGCCCGTGCGGTACTGGTCCTGCATCGTATAACCGGTGTTGGTGCATCCTGCCGCGATCAGTGCGGCCACGGTTGTCGCCAGGAGGAGATAAGCGGTCTTCATTGGGGTTTTCCGGTCGGAATTTCGCCAGACGTTTTGGGCAGCATCCCCTCTTCCGACGGTGGAGGGGGCGGCACAAACCGCTTATGATAGCGTCCCTCGGGCGGACTTGCCACTACTGTTGACTGAGAAGGTTCGCCCGGCGACCGCGGCGTGACGCCGCCCAGCAGCCCCAGCGCCTGACGCGCGTTCGCCGCCCAGGTCGTCTCGGGAAACCGGGTTGCCACCTGTCCGTAGTAATACGCCGCCGCGTCCAGGCGGCTGGTGCGCCTGTAAAATTCGGCGCTGCTGAAAAGTTTCTGCGCCCGCAGCTCGGTGATCTGCCGCAGCGTGTCGGGCACGCCCTCGCGCTTGGCGGCCTTGGGGTAGCGCTCCGTGAAGGTCTTGTACCGCTGCTGGGCCTCGAGCAGGGGCGTGTCGTCGAACTCGATGCCGCCAAACTGCGACTGCGTCGCGCGAGCCCCCTGGAGCATGGCGTACTCGACGTCCGGGTCGTTCTTGAACAGTTCGATATAGCTGTCGTAGGCGTCGACGGCTTCGGTCCACTCGCCGGCGCGGTAGTGGTAGTCGCCGATGCGCATGACGGACTTGCGGGCCAAGGCGCTTCCGGGGGAGTGCTTGACGATCTTGGAGAGGATCTCAAGCCCGTCCTCTTTGGCGGGCAACCAGAACATCCCCATCGACAGGCGTTTCTTTCCGGTCAGGAACGCCTCAGCCACGGCGTACTCGCGGTCGAGGGCGCGCTGGAAGAATTTTCCGCCGGGGAACTTGGCGATCTGCTTCTCGTACCACTCGAAACCCTGGAAGTAGTGCTCGCGTCCGACCTCGGCCTCGCCGGCAAGGAACATCGCTTCTTCGCAGTCGTCGTCGAAGGGATTGCTCTTGACGAACTTCTGGGCCTTGGAAAGGGCGTCGCCCCACTTCTTCTTGGCCAGCAGGTCGCGGATCTCGGTGATCCCCGCCGAGAGCGAACCGACCGGGGCGGCCGCCTTGCGCACCCACTTGCCGCCCTTCCACTCGAACTCGCCGGTTCCGGCGGCGTCGGAGACCGCGACGCCGCCCGTGGCCGGCCTCGAGGCCGGCGCCTTGCCCGCTTCGTCAGCCCGCGCCGCCGCCGGCGCGCACAACGCGGCGAGCATGGCGAGGGTCAGGATGTTGTTTGATGCCGCCATCGGTTTGGCCATAAAGCCCCCCGCAGACAGGGGAACAATTATACACCCCAAGCCGCCATTAGCAAGAAGGCGAGAGGGTCCGGTGCCGTGGCGCGCAGGGCCCAAGGCCCGGAGAGCCACGATCCCCGCACACGCGCCTCGTTGCCCCCATCGTGGCTGTCGGGCTAAAGCCCTCCCGCCACGGCACCCGAATTCGCAGGACCGCCCAGGACGTGCTTGGCCATCTTCGGCCAATGGTTGATCTGCTGGGCGATGTGGTAGCACAGCAGGCGGTTGACCTTGCGGGCCTGGGGTTCTTCCAGCACGGGGCGCGTTGCCGTGCGGCTGGCCGTCAGCGCCGCGATGCCCTGCAGCGCCGCGGCGTCGACGGCGAGGGCTTCCTTGGCCGTCATGCGGCAGCGGCTGCAGATCAGCCCGCCGGCGGTGGAACTGAAGAAGACCTGCTCCTTGGCGGCCGCCGCCTTGCCGATCAGGGGCGTCTGACAGCCCTGGCAGGTTCGCAGGTCAGCCAGAAGACCCAAATGACCGAGCAAGCGCCACTGGAAGTACGCCAGCACGGCCTGAACCGGCGCGTCACTCTGCCCCAGGCGCGTCAGGGCGTTGTGCAGCAGGTCGAAGACCTCCACGTGTACGTCGCCCTCGCTGACGGTGGCCGCCACGACTTCCAGCATGTACAGCGCCGCGTTAAGCCGCCGCAGGTCTTTTCGCAGCGCGGCGTGCGAGTCCGTCTCCGCGTACTCGATCAGGGTCGCCAGGCTCTCGCCCCGGCCGGTAGAGTAGATCAACTCCCCTTCGCTGAACATGTCGACCAGCCCGCCGGACTTGCTCTTGGGCCGCTTGGTGCCCTTGCCCAGCGCGCGGACAGCCCCGCCCTCGCGCGTCAGGAAGTGCAAGACCTGCGAGGTCTCGCTGTAGTCGTAAGCGCGAAGACAGATTGCCTGCTCCCGGTGGCGCATGGGGTAATAGTAACCAGTAATCAATAATCAGTGACCAGTAATCCGCAGCGTGGTTACTGATTACCGGTTACCGATTACTGATTACCAAGTTCTATTTGCTCTTGCGTTCGATGCGTGATGCGCTGCGGGCGTAGAGTTCGGCCACGCGGTTCCAGTTCACCACCGACCACCATGCCGCGATATAGTCGGCGCGGCGGCTCTGATATTTGAGGTAGTACGCGTGCTCCCAGACGTCCAGGCCGAGGATCGGTTGGCAGCCGTACATCAGGGGCGAGTCCTGGTTGGGCGTGCTGAAGACGGTCAACTGCCCGGTGGGTTCGACGGCCAACCAGGCCCATCCGCTGCCGAACCGCGCCATGGCAGCCTGGGTGAACTTGTCGGTCATCCTTCGAAAGCTGCCGAACTGCTCGATCAGCGTCTGGCCCAGCGTACCCTGCGGCGGCTGCGACCCGCCCGGGGTCATGATCCGCCAGAACAGGCTGTGATTGAGGTGCCCACCGCCGTGGTTGCGCACGTCCTGCCGGATGGCTTCCGGCACGCGACCGATGTCGTAGAGAATTTCCTCCAGCGGCAGCGACTGCAGTTCCCGCCGTCCATCGAGCAATTTGTTGAGGTTGTGTACATACCCGGCGTGATGCCTGGTGTGATGGATCTCCATCGTTTCGGCATCGATGTGGGGCTCAAGGGCGTCATACGGGTAAGGCAGAGCGGGCACTTCATAAACCATTGCTGATCCTCACTTCCTGTGGAAGCCACCCCAGCCGATTCAACGCGCAGGCCGTGGCGGCGCCTCTTCCACAGCACATTGTAGGGCAGCGTTTTGCGAAACAAACAAGCCGCCCGAAGTCGCCCGGCACTATCATTACATACGTACCGCTAAGACAAGGAGACGTACCATGATCAGGAAATTTCCTATCGCCCTGGCAACGGCGATTCTGGCCCTGGCATCCCCCGCTGCCCACGCCGCCCTGGCGACCCAGACTGTCGCCTACGCCCACCAGCAGACACAGATGCAGGGGCTGCTCGTCCTTGACGATGCCGCCCCAACTCCCCAGCCGCTGGTGCTGGTCGTGCATGAATGGTGGGGCCTCAATGACTATGCCAGGAACCGCGCCCGGCAGCTCGCGCAGATGGGCTATGCCGCCTTCGCCGTCGACATGTACGGCAAGGGCGTGGTGGCCAAGACACGAGACGAGGCCGCCAAGCTCGCCGGCCCCCTCCGTAGCGACCGCAAGCTCATGCGGGCGCGGATCAAGGCCGCCCTCGATGCCGTGAGCAAGAACCCGCGCGTCGACGCCAAACGCATCGCCGTGATCGGATACTGCTTCGGCGGAACGGTGGCGCTGGAATTGGCTCGCAGTGGAGCGGACATCGCCGGGGTGGTCAGCTTTCACGGCGGGCTCGACACCCCCACGCCCCAGGACGCCAGGAGCATCAAGGCCAAGATCCTCGTCTGCACCGGGGCCGACGACCGCTCCGTGCCGATGACGCAGGTGCAGGGCTTCATCGAGGAAATGCGCCCGGCCAAAGTGAACTACCAGATCAACATCTACAGCGGGGCCGTCCACGCCTTCACCAACCCCGCCTCAGGCGACGACCCATCCACCAATGTCGCCTACAACGAAACGGCGGACAAACGATCCTGGGAGGCAATGAAGAACTTCTTCGACGAAATCTTCAAGCGCTAGTCCGAAGTTCCCGCCCGGGTGCCGTGGCGCGCAGGGCCGAAGGCCCGGAGACTGGGTGCCGTGGCGCGCAGGGCAGAAGGCCCGGAGAGCCACGATCCCTGAACTGGCGGCGCTGCTGCGCTGGCGTGGCTGTCGGGCTAAAGCCCTCCCGCCACGGCACCCGCGCCTTCGGCTATCGCTTCGCACCGGCCGGACCGATGCGATCCACGGGAATCACCTCGAATCCAAGTTTCCACGCGGGAGAGCTGCTCTTGATCCGCAGGTCGCCGCCGGCGATGTTCACAAACTGCGGATCGGCGGCAAGGCTGTGCTTTTCCACCCCGGCCTTGCGGGCCTTGGCCAGGTGGCGCTTGCCCCAGTTCTTGTCGGCGGTGTTCCAGTAGAGGTTGTAATCGAGGTCGCACGTTCCCAGCGTCGGGATCGGCCGCCCGTCGGGCGCGGTGTCGCCCAGGTAGGCATTGTGATCGCTCGCGGAGGCGTAAAGGATGTTGCTCCGCACCAGGGCAGCCGTGGCGTGCGGGTCCATCAGCGTCAGGTACGCCCAGTGCTCCTGCTTGTCGTAGTGCATCTGGGCGATGATATTGCCCACGACGTGCTGGGGGCCCTTGGGCACGATCCCGATGCCCGCCCCGCCGCAGCGCCAGATGATATTGCCGATGTAGCGCGAGGTGTCTTGCGGCTGGTCCGAGCGTATGCCCGCCTGCATGTGGTGGCTGGGGCAGTCGTGGATGAAGTTCCAGCGGCACAGCGTGTCGCCGGCGACCGTCGAGATGTAGATCCCGTTGCCGTCGAAAATCTGCCGCATCACGTGGTGAATCTCGTTGAGCTCGACGACGTTGTCCTTGGTGTAGAACCACCGGCTGTCCATGAACAGCCCGCCGTCGAGCACGTCCTTGGCGGCCTTGATCTCGTGCCAGCGCACGGTCTTGAAACCTTCGCCGGTCGTGCGGCTGCGCATGTCCAGTCGCGTGCTGACGACGATCCCCGCGTAGGGCATGTGGTGGATCAGATTGTGGGCGACGCGGTTTCGCCCGCTCTGCCAGACGATGATCCCAGGCGAGTGCCAGTATTCCTGGCCGGCGTGGTGAATCACGTTGGCGACGACCTGGTTGTCGTGGCTGACGTTCTTGGCGCCCGGGCCGTACCCGCCCACGCTGACGCCCACGCCGCCGATGTGGTGCATGCGGTTGCCCGTCACGCGATTGCCCACCGCGTGCAGGTCCAGCCGCACTCCGGCGGCCCCGGCGTACACGAAGCGACAGTTCTCCACCGCGCAGTTCTCCGCCCCGCGGAAGCGCACCATCGCGGTGGGCCGATCGTGCAGCTCCCAGTCGTGCTGCATGCCCCAGCCGACGTGATCGGCGTCCCAGAGATAGCGGTCCGCCCGCGTGAACGTCAGGCCGCGGAAAATCAGCCCGCGCACGGGCATATCGCTCGGGCCGGCGTAATCGATCTTGCCCTCGACGCGGATCAACTCGGTCAGGCATGGGGCGACGATGTCGCGCGGCTGACCCGGCGTGCGCGGCCAGAGATAGATGCGCCGGGCCTTGGTGTCGCTCACCCACCGCCCGGGGCCGCTGAGGCCCTCGAAGGTGTTCTCGATGCATGTGCTGCCGCGTGGGCCATGACGCTCGAAGTCTGCCCCCTCAATGCCGTACGTCGGCGGCACAGCCACCGTCGCGGTTCCGGCCTCCGCGTCGACGGACTTGATCGGCAGGACGTTGGCCGACCACGGCGCGCCCATGCACAGTCGCACTTCCACGTCCCGCAGGTTCGTCCAGTTGCGGATGACTCCGGCGGGCATGCGGAAGGTGTCGCCGCTGAGCGTACGCCCGCCGGCGGCCCCGAGGCGCTTCATCGGCCCGACCTTCGCCCGCGGCAGCGGCCCTTTCGCATCATAGAGCGTGAAGAACCGCTTGAGGTTCTTCGGCATGGGCGCGACGTATATCTTCCCGCGGGCTTTGGCCGGCAGACCGGGCAGAGGGCCCGAGAGCTTCTTCCAGCCGCCGATCGCCACGTCCGGCGCCAGCACCGGCTTCTGCCCCGGCGCGGCGGCATAGGTAATCGTGTGGCCGTCGGCGGCAGAGTCGGCCAAGCCGAAAACCAGCGTCTTGCTCAGGCGGTACGTCCCCCCCGCAAGCAGCACGGTGAAGTCCTGGTCCGAATTTTTGTTTTTGAGCCGCCGCACCATGTCGCGTGCTGCCGCCAGCGTGGCCAGAGGCTTTTCCTTCGTGCCGGGATTGCCGTCGCGGCCGCCGGGGGAAACATAGATCGTCATGATGACTCCTGTCAGTTAGGGCCGAGAGTATACCGCGCGACGCCGCCCAACGCATGTGGAGTGCGGCAGCAGCAGCTGCCGCTTTTGGAGTTGTTCAGGCGCAGAGAGACTTTGCGGTTGGAAAAACTTCCAAAGCGGCAGCTAAGGCTGCCGCACTCCATAGGTCACGCGGCGCGATTCAGCCACCACACCGCGGCGTTGAGAGTTGAGGCGTATGTTACCCATGCGGCGTACGGCAGCAGCAGTTGCCCCGAAAGCGGACGCACCTGCCAGAACAGTATGATCGTGGCGATGATGGCCGCCAGCAGCAGGACGATGTCGACCATCGCCCACAGCGGGCTGTGCAGACCGAAGAACAACACCGACCAGGCCAGGTTCAGAGCGAGCTGCACGCCGAAGAGCACCATCGCCGCGGTGATCGCCGTGCTGTCGCGGCGCAGCCAGACCAGCCACGCCGAGACGGCCATCGTGCCGAACAGGAACGTCCACACCGGACCGAAGACCCACGCCGGCGGATTCCAGGGCGGCTTTCGCAAGGTCCCGTACCACTCTCGCACGGCTGGAGCGGTCACCCATCCGCCCACTCCCATCACTCCGAAACACAGCAACAGAAATGCCGCCAGAATCAGAATGTTGTACACCAACGGTTTCACGGGTACTCTCCTGTTAAGAGTATTCTATTTCAATTGTCGACTATTAACGCCCGATAGATTGAGCCGCGGAGGTCGCTGAGGATGTCGAAAGACAGTGCCAGAACGAACTTCACCAAGATGACCCGCACGAGGATCGTTATTTTGGCGGCGGCGGTGCTGGCTGCCCACGCTTCCGGCGCGCCAGCCACGCGACCGGCCTCGGACAGGAGCGAAAGCATGCCCAGTTCCCATCGACGGTTCATTTACAAGAAGACGCCACAAGCCGAGTTGGCCATGTTCGTGCATTTGCCCAAGGACTGGAAGCCCTCCGACAAGCGCCCGGCCATCGTATTTTTCTTCGGCGGCGGATGGACCGGCGGCACGACCGAGCAGTTTCGCAAACAGGCGGAGTATTTCGCCTCGCGCGGGATGGTCGCCGCCCGGGCCGACTACCGCGTCAAGAGCCTCCACGGCGTCACGCCCGATAAGTGCGTTTCTGACGCCAAGAGCGCCGTGCGGTATCTGCGGGCCAACGCCGTGAAACTGGGCATCGATCCTGACCGCATCGTCGCCTCGGGCGGATCTGCCGGCGGGCACATCGCCGCCTGTGCGGGACTCAGCGAAGGGCTTGAGGATGAAGACACAGCGGTCTCTTCAAAACCCAACGCGATGGTGCTGTTCAACCCCGTAGCCAAGCTCTACGGCCAGGCGCCGCTGACAGCCGCGATGGCGCACGATCCCAAACTCGCCAAGATCATCAGCCCATGCGCAAATGTCAAAGCCGACTCGCCGCCGGCCGTCGTCTTCTACGGCGACAAGGACAAGTTCTACAAAATCGACGGCCGCGAATTCGAAAAAGCCGCCGCCAAGGCCGGCGCGAAGATGACGTTCGTGATCTATCCCGGACAGGATCACGGGTTCTTCAATCACTCGCCGTACAGGGAGCGCACGCTCATCGAAGCCGACAAGTTCCTGGCTGCTCTGGGATACCTCAAAGGCCCGCCGACAATTTCCGCCCCGGCCGATAGTATTCACTGATGGCCCGAACAAAGCCCAGAGTCGATATCAACCCTCTGCGACTTGCGTGGCTGAACCGCAAGGAAACCCGCCGCGGCCGCTATGTGCTGTATTGGATGCAGGCGTCGCAGCGCGAGCGGTTCAACCATGCCTTGGAATACGCCGCCGCGCGGGCCAATGAGCTTTCCCTGCCGCTTGTGGCCGCCTTCGCGCTGACGGCTGACTTTCCTGACGCCAATCTGCGCCACTACAGCTTTATGCTTCAGGGCCTGGCCGATACGTCCGCAGCGCTCGCCCGGCGCGGCGTGCAGCTTGTCGTCCGGGCCGGTTCACCGGCGGAGGTGATACCTGAGTTGGCCGCCGAGGCCGCCGAGCTTGTCACGGATGTCGGTTATCTGCGCGTCCAGCGCGCGTGGCGGCGGAAAGTGACCTCGCGGACGTCCTGCCGGTGCGTGCAGGTCGAAAGCGACGTGGTGGTGCCGGTGCGCGTCGCCTACCCGAAGGAAGCGGTGGGCGCACGGGTGATTCGCGGGCCCATCCAGCGGCTGTTGGGCGAGTATCTCGCGCCGCTGCGCCGCGTGGCGGTGGCGAAGGACTCGCTGGCCCTGCGACTGGGCGGGCTGGACGCGGCTCGCTGGCAGGACGTATTGGCCGGTATGAAGATCGACCGCAGCGTGGCGCGGGTGGAGCGCGAAGGCGGCACGACGGCCGCCCTGCGGCAGTGGCGGTCGTTCCTTCGAGGCGGTCTGGCGCAATACCACGAGGCCCGAAATGATCCCAGCCTCGACGGCGGCTCGCACATGAGCGCCTACCTGCACTTCGGGCAGCTCTCGCCGCTGGAACTGGCTTTGGACGTTCTCGCCGCCGACGCCCCTGCCAAGGCCAAAGACGCTTACCTGGAGCAACTGATCGTCCGGCGCGAGCTGAGCATGAACTTCACGCACTACAACCGCCGCTACGATGCCTTCGCTGCCCTGCCCGCCTGGACCCGCGCGACTCTGGCTGCCCATCGCCACGACAAACGCCCGTACCTTTATACCGCGGCGCAGCTCGAAGCCGCCGACACGCACGACCGGTACTGGAATGCCGCCCAGAGGCAGATGGTCCGGACGGGCTACATGCATAACACCATGCGGATGTACTGGGGGAAGAAGATCCTGGAATGGACGCCCCAGCCGGAAAAGGCCTTTCGGACGATCCTGCACCTCAATAACAAGTATTTCCTCGATGGGCGCGACCCAAACGGCTTTGCCGGCGTCGCCTGGTGTTTCGGCAAACATGACCGCCCCTGGGCCCAGCGGCCGGTTTTCGGCCTCGTGCGGTACATGAACGAACGCGGACTGGAACGAAAGTACCAAATGGAACCCTACGCTGACAAGTTCTCGTGACCCCCCATCGGATTCCGCCGACAGACCAATTGCCCTTCACTTGCTGGAAAGAAATGCTAACACAGTGGAAGATTGGCCTTGTCAAAATGGACATTTTTTGGTAGCATACTTCCCGTCGGGCAGAGGAAGCAGTTCCCGGCAAAGGAAGAAAGCCCTTTCTGTATTGAACGAAGGTTTGCGGTGAAGGAGATGTACGTCATGAAGAACGTCGCTCTATTGTTTGCGCTGGTTGCCATTTCTACCTCTGCTGCCCTGGGAAACGACTTTGTGTGGGACGCTGGCGGGGCTAACAGCAGTTGGGTGACCAACGCCAATTGGGATCCGGAATCGCCCGCTCCCAATTACGCCACCACCAGCACGGACACGTTTCTGATCGGCGAAGGTTTTGCCGCCGCCACGACGGATACGACGTTCGGTGCGGCGCTGACTGTGCAGGGCACTCTCAACGTGGCCACGCAGGGTGCCACGGCCAGCAAGCTCTCGCTCAATGGCGGAACGCTGGCGGCCTCCAATGCCGGCGGGTATAGCCTGATCAACGGCACGCTGACGGTTGATCCGGGAGCGGCGGGCGCTCTGGTGGGGGTTCTGAACAACAGCACGGCCAGCGATTTCTACCTGCGGATGAAGTTGAACAAAGACCTGATCAACGGGACGGGCGACCTGGTCAAGACCGGAAGCGGGCGGCTGCGCCTGGGCGGGGTGGCCGGCGGGACGTGGGACGGCACGCTGACCATCGAGTCCGGTTCGGTTTACATGGAAAACGTCAATGGCCTGGCGCAGGGGACGATCCAGCTCAATGCCGGCGGGGGGACGTTCGAGATCGGCTCGGGATTTGCCAGTGGATCGGTCTACATCAACAACGGCGCGACGATGGCGTGGAACAGCCAGAACGTCCAGGCCTACGCCCTGCACCTCAACGGCGGGACACTCTCGGGCACCGGCGCTACGCCGTACTGCACGACCAACTCGAATTTCTACATCGACGCCGACTCGATCATCGAGCAAAACGGCACCGACCGTTTCTATATTCAGGCCAAGCTGATCGGCTCGGCGAATATCGAGATCGGCGGCACGGGCGTGACGACGTTCGCCTACAACGGCAACGTTAACACGTACAGCGGTACGATCAACGTCGGCGACGGCAAGATCGTTTCGATGGAAAACACTTGGGGCCTCTGCGGCGGCACGGCGGACGTCGCCAGCGGCGGCACGTTCCGCATCGGGGCGGGCTTCAGCAACGGCCAGGTGAATATCGGCGAGGGCGCGATTGCCGACAACGCCAACTACGGCGGCGGCAACACCAACGACACCGTCGTTTCAAACCTGCACCTCCAGGGCGGTACGCTCCAGGGCGCCGGCAACCAGAACATGGGCCACGGCGGGTCCAACAGCAAGGTCTGGGTCGACAGCGATTCAGTCCTCAAGGGCAAGACCGCCGGGCAGTCCATGATCGTCTCCGCCCAGCTCAATGGCGAAGGGGACCTTGAGATCCAAGGCCCCGGAAGCGTCTACCTTAACAGTGACCAGGCGGCCAGCACCTACAGCGGAACGATCACGGTAGCCTCGGACGCGACGCTGCGGATGAACAACCGCTATGGCCTGGGAGGCGGAACGGTTCAGCTCGGCGCTTCCAGCGGCAGTTTCCTGCTGGGCGCCGGTCTGAGCAACGGTACGGTCAACGTCGGCGCCGGCGCCATCGCCCAGGTTGATGGGGGCGGCGCGTTTGTAACCGGCGAGTTGCACTTGCGGGGCGGCACGCTGGCATTCACCGGAAGCGGCTATATCGAGAACACCAGCGGCAGCAGGATTTACGTGGATGAGGGCTTCACGTCCTATGTCAGTGATGCGGCAGGCGGTCAGGCGGGCCTGGTACGGGCGAGCCTGGTCGGCGCAGGAGACTTGTTGATCACGGGCGCCGGCGACGTGGCGCTGGGCAGCAACACCCTGACGACCGGCTACACCGGGACGATCCGTATTGCCTCGGGCACCACGCTGCGGATGGAAAACGCCAACGGGCTTTCAGGCGGCACGATCGAGCTCGATGGCGCCAGCGGCACGTTCAAGTTGAGCGAGGGCTTTGCCAACGGTTCGGTAAACGTCAAGACCGGCGGCTCGGTCTATGCGGACATGAACGGCGCCTGGAAGATCGCCAGCCAACTGCGCCTCCAGGGCGGAACAGTGAGCTCGCTCAGCACGACCAACAACAACTACTATGTCGGCGACAATACCGACAACAGCCGCCTGTATCTGGATTCGGAATCCGCGATCCAGGCCAGTTATGCAACCAAGTATCTCCATATGGGCGCGAAGCTGTATGGCACTGCAACCGCCAACAAGACCGGGACAGGCATCCTGCGGATGTATCGCAATAGCACCTCGTCTTACACGGGCAACTGGAACATCCAGGAAGGCATATTGGAACTGGCCAACATCTCAAGCTGGAATGCCCAGGAGGCACTGGGCTCCGGTGCGGCAGTCAACATCGCCGGCGGGGCGTACCTGCGATTCACCGACAATAACTCTAACAACATCTGGTCCATCACCAAGACCCTGACGGGAACCGGCACGGTGCAGTCCAGCGGCACCAGCGACAAGTTCGTCATCTCCCGCGATGCCACCGATTCCTTCGGCGGGATATCGCCCGGAACCAATGGCATCGGGACCTTGACCTTCAACTGGACGGCCGTCAACACCAGCACCCAACTGGACTTCGCCAAGAGCGCCACGAACGCTCGGGCGGCCTGGAATATTGAAGTCCTCGACAGCAGCACCTACGACAAGATTGTCAGCAACGGCTACCTGTCCACGACGGCTTTGACCAATTCCGTGCTGGTCGTCGATACTCAGGCCCCGGTCTCCGGGACGCTGACGATCTACCAGGGCATCGCCAGCCAGAACCTCAGCGCGATGTCGTTCGGCGAAGTCCAGTGGCTCAACAACTACCTGGGCACGGTGGTCTACGGCACTGACGGGAGTATCAAGCTCACCAATATCATCACCCCGGTGCTCTGGGAAACTGCCAGCGGCGACTGGACGGGCGCTGCCAACTGGAGCCCCGACGGCAAACCGACGGGCACGACGCTGACGTCGGTCCTCAACGGCGGCGTTTGCGAGATTAGCACAGCCGAGAGCACCGCAACCTTGTACATCAAGAACGCCGACAGCACGGTCAACATCGCCGCGACCGGCGGCCTGGCGGTTGGCACCAGCGTGGACGTTCTGGCCGGCAGTGCCTTGTCGGTCAGCGGCGCTCTGGCGACCCCGATCCTGCGGACGGCTGGAACCACCAGCTTCAACAGCGGCGCCACCGGCACGGTCGCCGACCTGAGAGTCTCCGGAGGAACCACCGCCGTCAATGCCGGCTGGGCCGGGGCGATCACGAACCTGACGGTCTCCGGCGGCGGGGCCTTCAGCGTCGCCGATGGGCAAGACTTCACCACCACCAGCACTACCCTCAGCAGCGGCACGCTGGACCTGGGCATCGGCACCAGCTCCAGCCTGGGCACGCTGTCGATCTACGGCGGAATGTTCACGGCGGACCGGGCGATGGCTGCCGGCGCCGTCACGATGTCCGGCGGCGCCTGGACCGCCAACGGCGCGGTCGGCGTCACCAGCATCACCGCCACTGGCGGGACTATGGACTTCAATCAGGGCCTCACCGCCAGCGGCGCCGTTAGCGCCACCAATGCCTCTATCGCGATCGATAACGGCGCGGCGCTCCAGAACGTCACCGCCGCCAAGACCACCGCTGACGCAGCGGTTGCCCTGACGATGGAGAATGGAACCTACACGGCCGGAACCGTTCAGGCCGCCGGGACGGTTGTCATCGACAACGCCACCGTCGCGGTGACGGCGCTGAACGTCGGCGTGAACAATTCGTACCAGACCATCGCCACGATCACCGATTCGACGGTGACGGCCGGTTCCACGAACATCCGCTACAGCAACAGTTCGGGCAACCCCACGACGCTGACGGTCGGCGATGGCGGCACGCTGATTCTGGCCGCCACGGCCAACTATGGTTTTGACAGCGGCAACTACAACCAGGGACGTTACGTCCTTGCCGAAGGCGGCGTGATCCGCTTCACCAGCTCGATCGATCTGACCACCTTCCAGGCCCGCACGCAGTGGAACAGCGGCGTGCTTGAGGTCGTCGGCACGCTGGGCAGCTACAACAATGCGGCCCTGACGGCGGGGCAGATCATCGACTTCGGCGCCACCGGCGGCCTGGCTGCCGGCACCGACAAGATGTACCTGCGTGGCGGCGAGATGCGCTTCAGCAACGGCTTCGCCCGCGACGCGCGGCTGCAGATGACCGAAGATCTGGGTACGATCATCGTCTCCGGCGGCGCCTTGTCGGGCATGGGCGGCATGGTTTCGGCCAACCTCGTCCTCAGTGGCGCCGCGGCCACCTGGTCCACCGGGACCGCCACGATGAGTTCGGGCTCAGTGCTGATGCTCGCTGACGGGGCCAAGGCCACCGTGGGGGCGGGTAAGTTCTTCACAGCCGACCAGATCGCCTTTGCCGGCACGGGCGGCACGGTGGAGCTGGCCGACGGATTCCTGATCCATGGCGCCCAGAAACTGGTTCTTAGCGCCGCAGCGGCGATTACCGGCAGCGGCCAGATCCTCGTCGGCTCCAGCGGGATCGACCTGGGCGCCACCGGTGACGAAGGCAGCCTCATCGGCGCCGGCGCCGGTCTGGTGGTCTACGGCGACATCAGCGGCAACGGCTCGCTGGTCAACACCACCGTCTACGGAAACATCAGCGTCGGCCACAGCCCCGGCGAGATGACCCTCGACGGAGCGACCCTCAGCGGCAGCAGCGTTCTGACGATGGAAATCGGCGGCGCCGAGTCCGGTCTGTACGACCAGGTGATTCTGCCGGGCAGCCTGAATCTCCAGAGCGGCGCGACGCTGGAGATCGCCTGGTACAACGGCTTTGAGGCCGTCGCCGGCCAGAGCTTCCAACTGTTCGACATCAACGGCGGCGCGATCAACGGCACCTTCGCCCTGGTTACGCCTGGCTTCAGCAATCCGGACCTGACGTGGGATCTGTCGCACCTGTACACCAGCGGCACGATCACAGTGACGGGCATCCCCGAACCGGCGACGATGGCGCTGCTGGCCGTCGGCGGGCTGCTGATCCTGGCGCGTCGGCGCGGGCGGAGAGAACACGAATGACGCGGATGGGGATGAATGAAGTGCAGGGATAGAAAGGATCACCACAGAGGCACAGAGGTCATTGAGGTAACGACAAGAACAGAAGCAAGAACCAAGCTCTATTCTTTCTACCTCGTTTCTCTCTGAGCCTCTGTGGTGAGTTGTATTGCTCGCCGCTCACCACTCACAACTCACAACTGACTAGAAGACTGCGGCGTCAGGTGCAGGACCTTGCCCATGCGTCGCCATCGGGCGTAGCGCTGGGCCAGCAGCTTATCGCCGGCAAGGGCCTTGAGCTCGCGCAGGCTCTTGACGAGGTAGCGTTCCAGGTTTCCTGCCGCCTCGATCGGGTCGCGATGGGCGGCGCCCAGCGGTTCTGGGATGATGTCGTCGATCACGTCGAGCTCTTTGAGCTGAGGGGCGGTGAGCTTGAGGGCCTCGGCGGCCTCGGGGGCCTTTTCGCCCGTGCGCCACAAGATGCTCGCGCAGCCTTCTGGCGAGATGACCGAGTAGTACGCATAGCGGAGCATGGCGATGCGGTCGCCGACGGCCACGCCCAGCGCCCCGCCGCTGCCGCCCTCGCCGATGACTACGCAGACGATGGGCGTGGCCAGGCGGCTCATTTCCAGCAGGTTTCGGGCGATGGCCTCGGCCACGCCGCGCTCTTCCGAGCCCACGCCGGGGTAGGCCCCCTGCGTGTCGACCAGTGTCACCACCGGCAGGTGGAACTTGCCGGCCAATTGCATCACGCGCAGGGCCTTGCGGAAGCCCTCGGGGTGCGCACAGCCGAAGTTGCAGGCGACCTTTTCCTTGGTGTCGCGCCCCTTCTGCTGGGCGATGATGACGGCCTTCTCCGTACCGATCGACCCTATGCCGGTGATGATGGCCTTGTCGTCGGCGAAGCGGCGGTCGCCGTGGAGCTCGACGAAGTTCTTGACGATCTGGGCGATGTAGTCCTTGGCCAGCGGGCGGGCGGGGTGGCGGGCCACCTGCACCGTTTCCCACGCCGTCAGGGCGTCGTACGTCTTGCGGAGCAGCCCCGTGCGCTGGGCGCGGATCTGGTGGATCTCCGAAACGTAGTCGCGGCCGGACTTGGCCTGGGCGGCTTCGAGCTCCTCGATCTGCTTGTGCAGACGGAGAATGGGCCTCTCGAAAGGCAACTGGTAGCCGCCGGCGATGCCATCATTGTCAGCCATGCGAAAACCCGCTACTAAAAAGGACGCCCTGAGCGTCCTGGTCCTTTTTCCTGCTCACCAACGTATCGCAGGCAAGGCGGGCAATCAAGCAAAATCACCAGTTAGCGGTCGAGCTTGCTCGACGCGGTTGTTTCCCCGACCCCCAGACGAAGAACGACGGTCCCGATGGGGCCGCCTTTTCTATTGGATATTGCATATCGCATATTGGATATTGAAGCCATGGCTCGCAAGGGCATCAAGCACGTGACGATCGTCGGCGTCGGTCTGCTGGGCGGATCGGCCGCCATGGCGCTCAAGGCGCACGATCCCTCCATCACGGTTGCCGGCGTCGGACGCCGCCAGGCGAGCCTGGACGACGCGCTGCGCGTCGGGGCGATCGACACCGCCCATCTGGACCTGGCCGAGCCGGCCCGCCGGACCGACCTGGTCATCCTCGCCACGCCCGTCGGGGCGTTTGACGGGCATCTTCGCACGCTGAAGGGCTCGCTGCGAAAAGGCGCCCTGGTGACCGACGTCGGCTCGACCAAGGCCGCCGTCGTCCGAATCGCCCAGCGGGTCCTCGGCAAGGGCGGACCTTTCGTCGGCAGCCACCCGATGGCCGGCAGCGAAGCCAAGGGCGTCGCCTTCGCACGCGGCGACCTGTTCCACAACGCCACGTGCATTATCACGCCCACGCCCGACACGCCGCCGGCGGCCGCCGGGACCATCGAGCAACTCTGGCGCGACCTGGGGATGCGGACGGTGCGGATGACCCCAGCCGCCCACGACCGCGCCGCCGCCCGCGTCTCGCACCTGCCCCACCTGCTGGCGGGCCTGCTGATGATGCTGCCCGGCGACACCGATCTGAACATCGCCGCTACCGGATTCCGCGACGCGACGCGGTTGGCCGGCGGCGACGTCGAGATGTGGCGCGACATCCTGCTGACCAACCGCTCGGCGATCCTAGCCGCGATGGAGACCTTCGAGCATGACCTGATGCGCCTGCGCGACCTGATCGACCTGGCCGACGCACCGGGCATCGAGCAGTTCCTCGCCCAAGCCAAGACCCGCCGCGACCAGACCATCGCCAAAGCCCTCGCCGACCGCCGCGTCGCGATGGAGTAACCCGGCATCATCCGGGGTACGATGAAATCTCCCATGGCGGGCAATCCAACTCCGCCGCGGCCGCGTTCACTTGACGGTTGCCGCGTGAGAGACCCCTTGCCAGGTGGCGCGGTTGAATCGCTCTTCGTTCTCGAGCGACATCTCGTGCGCGGAGAAGTAGTACATCAGGTGGTCCATCGGCAGAGCGAAGGCGCGGTCGACCACGGACAGGTAGTTGGCCAGATCCTCGTCGCGGTGGCGCTGGGCCTCCAGGAGGAACAGGGTCTTCTTGCCCGCGGCCGTCAAGACCGGGTGAAAGACCGCGTGAGTCTGGAAGATCGTGTTCTTCATGCGGTGCATCTGGTGCGTCTGGTCTCGCAAGTGGCCGTCGGCGCCGAGGTAGTCGATGTGCCGCGTGCGGGCGAAAACCTCCGCCAGGTGCAGGGCGCCCGCTTCGGCGAACATGCTGACCGCCAGGGCCGGGCACAGGCTCTTGGCCAAGGCGCTCATCTCATCGAGAAACTCGATCACCGACTGCGTCGGCGGGCGCGGCTCGTCCCAGATCAAGCCGTCGAACTCAAACGTCGTGAGCATCAGCCGCAGCGTCTCTTCATAGTGCCGTCGCAGCTCAGGCCGGGCCGGGTCGCAGCAGCCCTGCTGCTCCTGACCGGCCATGAGCAGGTCGCGATGATGCAGCGTCCAGCTTGAAAAGCCGTCGAGCCAGCCGGCCGTCAGACCGCCCCACCGGTTGGGCACGGCATGCACCTGCAGGCCGCAGCCATGGGCCTGGCGAATGAAGTTCTCCAGCCGCCTGTGGTGCCAGTTGGTCAGTTGCTCTTCCTGCACGCAGACCGAGACGGCGTGCGTGCCGATGGATTTCATCTGTTCCAGGTCGGCCTCGATATGCCGCTGGAGCAGGCAGTGATTGTGCGGGGCATAGTAATAGCAGTTGATCAGCATGACAGCCTCAGGGGGGAACCGCCCCGTCCACCCGCGGGGGCGTGGGCCTGGCCGGGGCATTGGCGTCGCCGCGATAGTCGCTGTTGGCGCGCGTGTCGATCTGCAGAGTGCCTTCGGCCTCGGCGCGGGCCTTCTTGGCCTCGAACGTCGCGGCCGACTCGCCGGGGTTGAGGTACCACCGGCTGTTAACGTGCTGGCTGCGGAAGACCTCCAGGGCCTTATTCACCAAGTCCGGATGCGCCGCCGCCACGTCGCGCTGCGAGGCGACGTCGTCGATCGTGTCCCAAAGCAGTACGGGGTTGTCCGGGTGCTCGCGCCAGGCAAACCAGCGGCCCATGCGGACCGCCTGGGCGTGCGGGGCGTGCGTGCCGCTTTCCCAGTACAAAAACTCGTGCGCCGTCTGCCGGTCGGGTCGCCCTTGCAGCAGCGGCACGATGCTGATGCCGTCGGTGGCGGGCGGTTCTTCTGCGCCGGCCAGTTCCGCCAGCGTTGCCGGCAGATCGTACAGGGCGGTGAGGTTCTCCGTCGTGCCGGGGGCGACGCGCCCCGGCCAGGCGATAAACATCGGCACGCGCACGCCGCCTTCCCAGGAGATGAACTTGCCGCCCTTCCACGGGCCTTTGTTGCGAAAGAGCGGGTCGTCGTCGTAGCGCGGTCGGCCCATGTAGCCCCAGTGCGAATAGCCGTTGTCGCTGGCAAAGATCACCAGCGTGTTGTCCAGCCGCCCCTGCGCGGCGAGCGTGTCCAGCAGCCCGCCGACGTGGCGGTCGAGGTGGTCGATCATCGCAGCCCATTCACGGTTCTTCTGCGGCCAGGGCTTGTCGCGGTAGCGCCCCAGGTCCGGCGTGATCAGCGGACCGTGCGGAATCTGAGTGGCGTAGTAGAGGAAGAAGGGCGCCTGGCCTCGGGCCGTGGCGTCCAGAAACGCTATCGCCCGCTGATAGCAGAGGTCCTCGGAATTCTGCGCCGCGGCCGCGTCGGCGACGCCGCGCGGGATCAGCTTGCCCGCGGCATCGTATGCGTTGAGTATCTTGTCTTCCGCGTCGCCGTTGTGGCGATAGGCCCAGTCCATGTCGAAGCCGTAGTTGCCGCGGATCGGCGCCGGCCGGCCGTTCTCGTAGAGGTAATGCGGGTAGTACGTGTGGGCGCTGGCCTGGTCGTAGAACCCATACGCGACGTCGAACCCTTTCTTCTCCGGCGCCCCGTCCGTGCCCGGCAGGCCGATGCCCCACTTGCCGACCATGCACGTGGCATATCCGGCGGCCTTGAGTGTCTGGGCGATCGTCACATCGGCGGTCTCAAGGTGGTCCTGCCCGCGGGCGGACGCGTTGGTGCGGATGCGGCAGTGGCCCATGTGCATGCCGGTCATGAGGCTGGCCCGGGCCGGGGCGCACTCGGGCGAGCCGCTGTAGGCCTGCGTGAACTTCAGCCCGCGCCTGCAAAGCCCGTCGAGGACCGGCGTGTCGAACTGCCGCTGACCGAAGCACCCCAGGTCGCGATAGGACAGGTCGTCGGCCAATATCAGCAGGATGTTCGGTCGGCTCTGGGCCAGCGACGGTTCTGTCATGGCTGCGCGCTCCGCGGCAGTGGCAGGCAGGCCGATCTCAGGATCGGGAAGCTTCTTTGATTTCCCGGATCAGCCATTTCGTGAATCCCAGGACGGAGTGGGGATCGGACTCGGGGCCGACCGGACGCCCGCGACCGTGCTCGTTGGGGAACGTGTTGAGGTAGTAGTGCATCCGCGGATGGTGCTTGGGCAGACCGGCCTTCCAGTAGGCCTTGAGCCAGTCCCGCTCGATGAAGGGGTGATACTGCTTCGACTTCCAGATAATCGGGCCGAAGTAGAAAATATACTCCTTGCCCTGTTCAAGGGTCCACGTCGCGCCGCGGACGACCTTGGCCGGCTTGGACCAGCCGGTTTCGAGCGGCCAGTGACGGTTGAACTGGTGCGCTTCGTAAGCGATGCCTTCCATCTTCGCGATGATCGGATGCACCCGCTTGTCGTCGGCGAAGAAGGTGGGGTGCTGGACCATCTGCATCAACTTGTAGGTGTCGTGCTTGAGCAGGCCCTTGGCGTGGGCCGCCTGGAACAGCCCGCGGATGTTCTCGACATCTTTGGTGAAGAGGATGCGTGTGTCTTCTTTGAAGGGGCCCGGCTTGGCGTCAGGGTATCCGCGGTGGATCGCCAGATCGTATTCCCGGCAGATCAGGATGTGCTCGATCTGGCCGCCCTTAGCTTCCCAGTCGCGGATATGCTTGACCAGGGGGCTCTTCTCGGGCACGAGGCTGTCGCCCTTCTCGCTCAGGCCCCAGTAATATTCGAAGAAACCCACCTTGGTTTTGAAGTCGCCGTCCATCCAGTCCATGACAACGTCCAGATGCCCGGCGACGAAGGGGTAGTTGCCCTTCTGCTCTTCGAACGTCGGCAGGCCGGTCCAGGGCCCGCCGTGATTGTGCTTTCGGTCGGCGTCGTTGCGGGGCAGAGGACGAAGCCCGACCAGGCCGTGGCTCGTTTTGGCGACTGTCTTCATGTCAGCCCTCGCAGTGGTTGCGGTCTTGGCGGCAGGCTCGCGATCATCGGCCATCACGCCAAGGCCGCCGATCACGATGATCGACATCCCCAGCAAGACCGCTGCAAGATGATCTCCCCTATTGGGCGCAGGTTTGACATGAGGGTTGGCCATCGCGGGCTCCTTATCTGCCGCAATCATAGGCGATCGTACGGGGTGCGTCAATTTTTCAGGCTGCGGACTTTTCGATGTGGAGACGCTCAATTCAACCGTCCCCCAATGCCTCGCGCACTGCCTCGGCGCCCATGCCGGCGATCAGGAATTCTTTGCGCGGATTCGTCGGGCCGCTCACCAGCGTCACCGCCCGGCGGTCCAGGCCCAGGGCCTTGGCGAGGATGGCCGCCACGGCGGCGTTGGCCTTGCCTTTTTCCGGCGCGGCGGAAGTCGCGATCTTCATCGCATCGCCCAGGACGCCGACGATCTTGTCCCGTGACGAACCGGGCACGGCCTTCACGGCGATCACGCACCCGCCGGGCATGTCACGAATATTGAGCCGTTCTGTCCCCTTCATGGAACGCTCCAACGTCGATTACTGCACAACGCCACGCGGAGAAAGCGGCCAGATAGAAGGTGTGCCGGCTCTTCTGCTCTGTTTTCTCTGCGTCTCTGCGTCGCGAACAGAACGGTCTACAGCCGCCCGGACTGCTTGGCGTACTGGAAGATGCCGCCGGCTTCGATGATTTCGGCCACGTCGCCCAGGCTGGCCAGTTCGTGGTTGCGTCCGGTGGTGAGGTTTCGCAGCAGATTGGCGGCGACGTCGATCTCGACTTCGTCGCCGGTGGCGATCTCATCGACGAGGCGTCGCGGCGTTTCGAGGGGCACCACGTAGGCGCCGTTGACGCTGTTGCGATAGAAGATGCGGGCGTAGCTTTCGGCGACGACGGCGCGCCCGCCCGCTTCAGCGATCGCCAGCGGAGCGTGTTCGCGGCTGGACCCGCAGCCGAAGTTGCGCCCGGCGACGATCACGGCGAACTCGCTGGTGAACTGGTCTTTCTTCACGAAGGGGATATTGCCCTTGGGCAGCCCCGACTGCACCGGCGGCACGCCGCTCATGGCGTACATGCCGAAGTACTTCCGCTCGGCAGGGTCTGAGGGATTGTAGCTGAGGTACTCAGCGGGAATAATCTGGTCGGTGTCGACATTGTCGCCGACGACGAATGCTTTGCCGCGGATGGTTCTGTCCATGGTGGTGTTTCCTGTTGCTCGTGGGTGCTCATTAAAGCAGATTTCGCCGCGGGGTGAAAGAGTTCGCAGTTCGAGGATCGAAGTTCGAAGTGGAAAACCTTTCGCCCGGCGATACACTAGCAGCCGGAGAATGCGTATGCCTGAAAACTTCGCTGACCGATTGCTCGAGGCCATCGAGCGCAAGGGCTCGCCGGTGTGCGTGGGCCTGGACCCCGTCTTCGACCGCCTGCCGGCGCCGCTTAAGACGCTGGGGCCTGTCGAGGCGGTCGAAACCTTCTGCGGCCGCGTGCTGCAGATCGTGGCGCCGCTGGTGCCGGCGGTGAAGATCCAGTCGGCGTATTTCGAGGCCCTCGGGCCCGCCAGCGTGGGGATTTACTTCCGGATGATCGCCCAGGCGCGCAAGCTCGGGTTGATCGCCATCGGCGACGTGAAGCGCAACGACATCGGCCCCACCGCCGAGGCGTACGCCCGCGGGCACCTGTCCGGTCCGGAGGCCGCCGACGCCATCACCGTCAATGGATACCTCGGCAGCGACGGGATCGATCCGTTCATCCAGGCCGCCGCGGCGGCCGGGGCGGGGATCTTCGTCCTGGTCCGCACGAGCAATCCATCCGCCCCGCAGGTGCAGGACATTCGCGACGATCACAAGACGCCGGTGTACGAGCACGTCGCCAGGCTGGTGGCGCGGCTGGGGGCGGCGGACGGATGCGTCGGCAAGCGTGGCTACAGTTGCGTCGGAGCGGTGGTGGGAGCCACGTACCCCGATGAAGCTCGCGCTCTTCGCACGATCATGCCCCAGCAGATCGTACTGATTCCCGGTTACGGAGCGCAGGGCGCCTCGGCCGCCGACTGCGCCGCGTCGTTCAAAGCCGACGGCGCCGGCGGGATCGTCAACGCCAGCCGGTCCGTCATCTTCGCGTACCAGAAGAACACGGCCGGCACGTGGGAAGACGCCGTCGCTACGGCTGCGGGAGAGTTCGCCCGGGAAATCGCCGCGGCCCTGAAAACATAAATTCGAAATTCGAATATCGAAATCCGAAGCAAGAAACAAAGAACCAAACGGCAAAAATACAAGATGGAACAACAACATATGGAAAATGCGGCGGCTCTTCTTTGTTGTTTTGTTTCCCTTGTTGTTTGTTTCGAATTTCGGATTTGTTGATTCGGATTTTCGTTTTCCCCCGATGCCAAAACGCAATACACAACTGTTTGCCCTGAAGGACCCGCCGGCGGCGGAACTCGATGTTGCCGGCGTTCGGTATCGCCTCGTGCGGGTGTTCAAGCACGACTTCTATGCCATGACGAGTCTGTACGAAACCGACTCGCCCCAGGCTCGCTATCCCAAGATCGTCGTCAAG
The DNA here is from genome assembly GCA_039680605.1 of Planctomycetaceae bacterium. Taxonomy (NCBI): domain Bacteria; kingdom Pseudomonadati; phylum Planctomycetota; class Planctomycetia; order Planctomycetales; family Planctomycetaceae; species Planctomycetaceae bacterium. Next base: position 55,822 of record JBDKTA010000069.1, read on the forward strand.
TGCGGCCGCATGCAGCCGTTCTGCGGTCTGCCGCTTCAGGCGCTGGGGCAGTGGCAGCGTGGGCACGAGCAGGCGATCTACAAGGCCCTGGCGGGCGTGGCCGGCATTCCGGCGTGGGTGGGGCTGGTGGGCGACTGGGGTTACGCCATCGAGTTCGTGCCGGGCCTGCCGCTGGACCACGTCGAGGCCCCGCCGCGGGGCTACTTCGATCGCATGCGGCAGCTGCTCGACGACGTTCACGCCCGGGGCGTAGCGTACGGCGACGGCAACAAACGATCCAACATGCTCGTGGGGCCTCACGGCGAACCGTACCTGATCGACTACCAGATTTCCTTCCGCCGCCGCGGCGACCTGCCCTGGCCGCTGCGGACGATGATCGACCGCGCGGCCGACTATTTCATGCGGAAGGACATCTATCATTTATATAAGCACAAGCGGCGGATGTGTCCGCAGGAGCTGACGGCCGAGGAGGAGGAGCTTTCCCGCTGGCGCAGCGGGCTTCACGCGCTGCACCGGCGGTTTACCAAGCCGTACCGCGCGATCCGGCGGCGGTTCCTTAAGACGCAGCATCAGTCCGGCCGGCTGGTCAGCCCCAGCGCCGCGATGGAAGACCACCACCAGCCCGAAAAGGCAACCTGGCGGCAGGATTGACCGGTTGTGTGGCACGGGCGTCTCGCCCGTGCTCTTGGGTGGCATGGCCGTCTCGGCCATGCTCTTGGGTGGCATGGCCGTCTCGGCCATGCTCTTGGATTTCCAGGGCCGGGGATGCATGGGCGAGACGCCCCTGCCACAAAGACGGGGAGCATGGGCGGGACGCCCATGCCACAAAAATGAAGGCAATGGTCCTCAACGCGATCGCGCCAATCGACAGCAGCCCGCTGACGCTGACGGACGTGTCCGATCCCCAACCCGGGCGCGGGCAGGTTCGCCTGCGGGTGAGTTGCTGTGCGATCTGCCGCACCGATCTGCACGTCATAGAAGGCGAGTTGCCACAGCAAAAGCTGCCCATTATTCCCGGCCACCAGATCGTCGGGCGCGTCGATGCAATGGGCGAGGGCTGCACGCAGTTGACGCTCGGGCAGCGTGTGGGCGTGGCATGGCTGCGGCACACGTGCGGGCAGTGCGAGTTTTGCACCTCCCATCGCGAAAACCTCTGCGGCGACCAGCGATTCACCGGCTATCACGAAGATGGCGGCTATGCCGAACTTGCAGTGATTGACGAAGATTTCGCCTACGAGATCCCCGACGGGTTCGCCGACACCCAGGCCGCCCCACTGCTGTGCGCGGGCATCGTCGGCTACCGGGCGCTCAAGCGGGCGAACCTGCCGTCCGGGGGCACGCTTGCGATCTACGGATTCGGCAGCAGCGCGCACGTGATCTTCCAGATCGCGAGGCACCGCGGTTGTCGCGTGTTCGTGGTGACGCGAGGAGCTTCGCACGCGCAGCTCGCGCGTGACATGGGCGCCGCATGGGCGGGCGCATCTGCGGCCGACATGCCCGAAAATGTCGACAGCGCGATCGTCTTCGCCCCGGCCGGCGAGCTGGTGCCCGCGGCGCTGTCGCGGCTCAAGAAAGGCGGAACGCTTTCGCTGGCGGATATCTACATGACGCCGATCCCGCAGATGGACTACCAGCAGTGCCTCTTCTTCGAGCGCGACGTGCGGTCGGTGACGGCCAACACGCGCCAGGACGGGCGCGAACTGCTCGCCGAGGCGGCGGCGATCCCCATCCGCCCGCACGTGACGACGTATCCCCTTGCCCAGGCCAACCGCGCCCTGCAGGACCTCAAGTCTGACCGCATCAACGGCACAGGCGTTCTGATCGTGGACTGAAACGATCAAGTTTTAATATCGCCGCGGTCGATGTAACCCATGGCGCTGCTGACGACACCTCGTAGTGGAGTCGGAGATGAACAAGGTGCTGGACATTCTGGCGGCGATGACCGAAGTGGCGATCTTCCTGGGCGCGGCGGCGGCGTTGATCGTCGTGGCGGGCATGGCGAGCTAAGGCATCGCCCCCATCAGGCGATCCGCACAAAACAACAGCGCGTGTCGCCACCACCCGGTAAGATTCAACCGGCGATCATAGATATTTCGCCACCAGGGCGGGCAATTCCTGCAGCGAGCGGATGCGATACCGCGGGCGGATCCAGCGGCTGGTTCGTCCGGCGGGGCACTTAAGGATCGAGATCATCCCCAGGCGGTTGGCGCCCCAGACATCCGCCACCAGCGAGTCCCCCACGAACATGGCCTGGCCGGGCGACACGTTCAGGGCCGACAGAGCCTTGCGGAAAATCCGCGCGTCGGGTTTGCGGTAGGACACGTCGCAGGAGTAGATCCGCAACGGCAGCAGGTCCAGCAGATGTTCGCGATCCAGATGGCGGTCGAGCGTCGGGCCCGGCACGAACGTGTTGGACACCACCGCCAGGCTCAGCCCGCGATCGCGAAACTCTTCGAGCATTTCGCGCGTGCCCGGTTCGACGGTCGCGCAGTCGCACAGCGGCTGATACCACCGCCAGGCCAACTGATCGATCTGCTCGGCGGTGAGGCTCTGCCCCAGGTGCCCGCTGAGGCGCCGCAGCAGAACCCGCGCGTCGAAGTCCCGGTGCAGCAGGCGATTGATCAACAGCCGCCAGCGAAGCTGCCCGAGCATCAGGCGGTGGAATCGTCCGAACTCCGGAAGGGGCTGGCCCAGCTCCCGCAGGAATGCGTAGGCCCCGCAGGCGCCTTGGCGAAAGAGACCGGGCAGATCGACCTTGCCGAAGTTCAGCAATGTCTCGCCCAGATCGAACAGGATACTTTTGAGGCGCATCTGCATGAGTTCGCTGGTTGGACTACGGGGGCCTCCGCGCGTGACGAAGTATATGCCGCCGCCCAACTTGCTGTCAACGCCCGGAAGAAGCGCACGGCGGGATGGGGCGTGATCGAATTATCTGGCAGTACATAAACAGCAACGACTTTGCCATAGAGAGCACAGAGACCAAAGAGCGAACAGGCCACGGCTGGCATTTGTTTGGCCTCGCGACAGTTCGTCGGCGGGGCATTTCCTTGGGCTTTTCTCCGTGAACTCTGTGGGCTCTGCGGCAAGGTTGTTTGCGCCGCCTGACGCAACCCGTGCCGGAACGTGCGATCTGCCGGAAAGATTCGTCGCACCCTCCCTATGACCTGTTCTGACCTTTCTCCTTGCGTTTGTTCCACCGCGCCGCTAAAGTACGCAACTTCGCAAACCCCGAGCTCAAAAGCTGGAGTGTACTGATGGCTGAATACAAGGATCTGGATCGTAAGGTAATTAAGTTGAGCAAGCAGGTGGTGCGCATGTGTACCGAGGCCGGCAGCGGACACCCGTCCAGCGGCTTGGCGCTGGTACACCTGACGACCGCTCTGATGTATCGCGTGATGCGATACGATCCCAAGAACCCCTGGAACACCGGCGCCGATCGCCTGTCCCTTTCCGAAGGGCACGCCGTGCCGGCGGTTTACGCGGCATACTGCGAGCTCGGCGGCGTGGTCGGCACGCAGGACCGTCCCAGTGAACTGCGATTCGACGACGCCCTGACCCTGCGCGACGCCGACAGCGTCCTCGACGGGCACCCCAACCCCGCCCGCGGCATGCCCTTCTTCGACGCCGCCACCGGCTCGCTCGGACAGGGCCTCTCCGTCGCCGCCGGTCTGGCCTGCGGCGCCCGCCTCAACGGCTCGGACAAGACCATCTTCTGCATCATCGGCGACGGCGAAAGCCGCGAAGGGCAGATCTGGGAAGCCCTTGACTTCATCGTCGACCACAAGCTCACCGCCGTCAAAACCATCTTCAACTGCAACGGACAGGCCCAGAGCGACTACGTCTCGAACCAGCAGTCGGCCGACACCCTGGCGGCCAAGCTCAAGGCCTTCAACTTCGACGTGCGCGTCATCGACGGGCACAACTTCGACGAGATCATCACCGCCCTGACAGCGGTTCCGGCCGGCAAGCCCATCGCCATCGTGGCCAAGACCATCAAGGGCTGGGGCGTCAAGGAACTGCAGAAGCACACGTACCACGGCAAGCCCCTGGAAGCCTCGCAGCTCGATCAGGCGTATGCCGATCTCGACGCGATGGCCAAGCAGCTTGGCGTCGCCGAAATGCCCGACCTGCCGGCCGTTGCGTTGACCACTCCCCAGACCGTGGAAATCCCCGGCGGCAACGAACCGGTGTCGGCCGGCGACTGGAACGCCGCCCTCGAAGCCGCCGGTCTCGCTGCGGTCATCGAGAAGAAGAAGATTTCCACCCGGCGAGCGTACGGCGTGGCGCTGCGGGCTCTGGGCGCCGACGTACGCGTGACCGCCCTCGACGGCGACGTCAAGAACTCCACCCACGTGGACCTGTTCGCCAAGGCGTACCCTGATCGCTTCTTCGAAGGACGCATCGCCGAGCAGAACATCATGTCGGCCGGCGTCGGACTCGGCGCCAGCGGCAAGATTCCCTTCGTCTCCAGCTTCGCCAAGTTCCTCACCCGCGGCTACGACCAGCTCGAGATGGCCGCCATCACCAACGCCAACGTCAAGTACTGCGGCTCGCACGCGGGCATTTCGCTGGCGGCCGACGGACCCAGCCAGATGGCCCTGCCGGACCTGGCGTTCATGCGGGCCTTCGCCCACAGCCGCCGCGCCGACGGTCAACCGGCCGTCCGCGTCTTCTGCCCCAGCGACGGCGTCAGCGCCTTCAAGCTGACCGAGCTGATGGCCAACACCGACGGCATCTGCTACATGCGGACGCACCGCCCGGACGTGGACGTGTTGTACAGCCCGGACGAGACGTTTGAGGTCGGCGGGTTCAAGCACCTCGTCGACGGGCAGGACCTCCTGATCGTCGCCAGCGGGTACATGGTGCACATCGCCCGCCGCGCCGTGCAGATTCTCGAAGAGGACAGCGGCCTCTCCGCCGGCCTCATCGACGCCTACTCGATGCCGCTCAAGACCGACGAGATCCTCCGCATCGGCGACGATTGCCGCGGACAGATCCTCGTGGTCGAAGACAATTACCTCGGCGGTTTCGCCGACGAGATCACCGCCGCCGCGGCCGCCAGCGACCTGGGCATCACCGTCAGCACGCTCTACGTGCAGGAAGTCCCCAAGAGCGCCAAGACGCCCGAGGACATCCTGGTGATGGCCAACCTGACCCCCCGCGAAATCGCCACCGCCTGCCAAAAGATGTTCGATCAGTCGTAAGGCGGAGCAACCCAGCAAGACCCCAACGGGCTCGGCGCCAACGCCGGGCCCGTTCTACATATACCCGTGTCGGCTGCCCGCGCACACACCTCGAGCACCAAAGCAGGGAACAATCCCAGCAGCCTCAACTGCCTTGGGATGACTGACCAACCAGCAGATTCACCCGTGTTCGACGATTGACATCGCCGACGATGGTGATATACTGCGCCCGTCGCCACCGGGGTGACTCATTTATGGGATTTTGGGCTCATCCGACTAAAGCGTACTTTGCTTCGTGTAGGGCGTAGATCCGCAACGTGAAGTACTGCTGGTCTCTGTAGCCGTAGGCACGGCGTTGGAGGTCTTGATCTTGTTGTTGGTTCCCTCCAACGCGGCGGTAGAGATCGGGTGGTCGTACCAGGCCAGAAGCCCGAATCGGTACGCCCGCAGGAGCCGAAAGAACTTCTGGAGCACCAGTATCTTGGAGGCCTCCGCTCGGGCAATCCAATCGCACAGGAAGTTGCGGGCCGTAGCCTTATCCGGCTGCTCCCAGAACTGTCGCAGGTCCTCTTTGAGATAGTACGC